>JALSKZ010000036.1 GCA_026988575.1 Thermodesulfobacteriales bacterium
AGATTACGTGGCTTTTCGCCTAGTATGTCGTTAGGGTTGTCTCTTTTTTGTTGACAATTATTCTGCTCTCGTGGGAGGTGGTAGTATTTAAAGGGTATTACTAGGAGTATAAAATGGATGATATTTGAACAGCGTCTTGCCAGCGAAACAAAGCAATTCCATATGATCGCGTGGTGTATAAGTCATCTCGTAATGACAATCTGTGGAGTAAAAAAGGCTTCCCTAATAATCTTGGATGTGTCTCTTTTTAGGTTACACTATGTCTACAAAAAAGTGACATCTATAAGGGTAGTTTCTTATTGGATGGAGGGAGTTTGTTTTTTGGTATGGGACTTTTTTAAGTGCCAAAGTAGTTTGTGGCAGAACCCCTGAATTATACGTACTTCTTGGGAGGTAAGGTCTAGGCGAGAGAGAAACCGGCGGATGGTAGTCATCCAGAGAGTGACATTGTCGTGGGGCACATAGTCAAGGGCTTCAAAAGTCTCCTGGAGTAGCCGATACATGGGTTCGAGTTCTTCGGTCACAGCGAGTTTGGGCTTCTTGAGGGGGACCTCTGAGACATGGTTAAAGATTTCGTAAAGGATAATGATCACGGCTTGGGAGACATTTAGGGAGGCTTGTTGGGTGGTGGGTATGGTTACCACCGTATGACAATGATAGAGGTCTTCGTTGGTGAGTCCCCATTTTTCGTTTCCAAAAACCAGGGCGATACGGTTGTTCTGGGAGAGGTCAATGAGGCGCGGGGCCGCTTCCCTAATAGTCTCAAAGACCTTTCGTTGTCGGCCTAAACGTGCGGTTGTCCCTACAACATAGCCGAAGGGAGCCAGGGCCTCTTCCAGGTCTTCATAGACCTTTAGACGCTCAAGCACCGGGAGCCCTCCACGAGTAGCCATGGCCCGCATCTTTTCTTCATCAAGGTTTTTGGGGCGTACCAAAAGGAGATCCCGTAGTCCAAAATTGGCACAGGCCCTCGCCGCCGCCCCGATGTTTTCTGGGTAGAGGGTATCTACTAAAATTACCCCGAAGTTTTCCATCTTTGCCCGTACATTGCGGGCCTCAGGACGGATTTGCATAGACCTACCAACGTATAAGGGCCGAAGCCCAGGTAAACCCACCTCCAAAGGCTATCATTAATACCAGGTCACCTGGACGGAGCTTGCCGGTGGTCACCGCCTCGTCTAAGGCTATAGGGATACTAGCGGCGGAGGTATTACCGTATTTTTGCAGGTTTACATAGACTTTTTCCAGAGGCAAAGCGAGTCTTTCACGAAGGTGTTCGATAATGCGCATGTTTGCCTGGTGGGGGACAAGGAGGTCTACATCTTCAGGGGTCAAACCGTTTGTCTGGAGAGCCTCTAGGGCTACTGCTTCCATAGCCCTTACGGCATTTTTAAAGACCTCCCTCCCTTGCATACGAATGTAATATTCCTCTGGGGGAAGATGGTCCCCGCAAGGAGGGTAGAGAGACCCGCACCCCTTTAGGGTTAACAGGTGCCACAAGTTGCCGTCAGCATATAGGTGACCAGAAATAAAGCCTCTATTCGGTTCTTTTGAGCCGGTGACTACCACGGCACCGGCCCCGTCGCCGAAGAGGACACAGGTGGTACGATCTTGCCAGTTTACTTTATTGGACAATACTTCACTGCCAATGACTAGGATCTTTAGTTGGGGATCAGTACGTATGAATTTATCGGCTATGGTTAAGGCGTAAATGAACCCAGAGCAAGTGGCTGATAGATCAAAGGCCCCGGCCTTATGAGCCCCTAATTCTTTTTGTACCAACACCGCTACCGAAGGCATTAGATAATCTGGCGTAAGGGTGGCTACAATAATGAGGTCTAGTTCTTCAGGGGCGATCTGAGCGCGTTCTAAGGCCAGGCGAGAGGCCTTTACGGCTAGACCGCTGTTTGATTCTCCTGGAGCTACAATACGTCTTTCTTTTATTCCTGTGCGTTGGGTAATCCACTCATCCGAAGTATCTACTATCTTTTCAAGGTCTTGATTAGTGATCACCTTAGAGGGAAGGGCTGAACCTGTACCCACGATAAGAGCACTAGCGCTTTTCATAGCGAACTCCTCAAGTATCTTGTAGGGCTTCTTTGAGTTTATTGACTAGGTCTAATTTTATGAATTCTTTGGCCGTGCCCAGGGCATTTTTTATGGCCCGTGCATCGGATCGTCCGTGGCTGATGATCACTACCCCCTCAATGCCTAACAAAGGAGCTCCTCCGCGCTCACGCCAGTCTATGCGTTGTTTAAATTTTCGCAACGCCCGCTGGGCAAGCATAAATCCTAGTTTAGCCAGCCTTTGCGAAAGCACTTCTTGGGCCAACATGGACATAAGTGCTTCGGCCAGGCCCTCGGAAAGTTTTAGGCAAACGTTGCCCACAAAACCGTCACATACTATAACTTCTACTTCGCCTTTGTATATATCTCGACCCTCAATATTCCCCACGTAATTAAGAGGCCCTTCACTCAGGAGTTTATGGGTGCGTTTGACTAGAGTATTTCCCTTACCTCCTTCTTCGCCGATGGAAAGCAGTCCCACCCGGGGATGTTTAAACCCCAGTACCTGTTCGGAAAAAACGGCCCCCATAGTGGCAAACTGGACCAAGTGTTGGGGCTTACAGTCCACATTGGCTCCCGAATCGATTAATACGGCATGATGCTTTATGGTAGGGAGTACGGTGGCGATAGCTGGTCTAGAAACCCCAGATAATCTACCCAGGAGAAAAAGGGCGTGGGCCAATACTGCTCCAGAGTTACCCGCACTTACCACGGCTTGGACCTGCCCTTGGCGTAATAATTCAAAGGCCCGCCGGATAGAGGAATCTGTCTTGGTCCTGAGGGCCTCTATAGGAGGGTCATTCATGCCAATTATCTGCGAGGCCGGTACTAGAGATAAGTTAGAAGGCATTTTGCGCGGGAGATGCGGCCGTATCTGCTCAGGAACTCCTACCAGAAAGACATGTAAGTCCTTCCATGCGTTTAAGGCCTCTATTACTCCATGGACTACGGCCTGGGGGGCGAAATCTCCCCCCATGGCATCAACCGCCACCTGATACACTTAAAACTCCTCTTCCTCGGTAGAGATAAAAACTTTGCCCCTATATGTCCCACAGCTAGGACATACCCTATGAGGCATTTTAGGGGCCTTACACTTGGGACACACAGAAAGAGACGGGGCTGTTAGGTGCTTGTGCGCTCGACGCATCCCCCGCCGCGAACGAGAACTCTTTCTCTTTGGAACCGCCATGACTATCCTCCTCTCAACCGTTGATGAAAATGAATTTTAAAACTTTTGTCTTGAAGACCTTAACATTTCTGGATCTGCTTATTTGTTCGGAGAAACTACCAGCTTCTTAAGAATTGCAAAGGGTGATTCTTGTTTTAAGGGCTTACATGCACAAGTTTCTTTATTCAGATTCTGTCCGCATACCGGACACAACCCTTTACAGTCTTGACGGCAAAGTTTACGCATGGGGACGGCCAAAAGAATCTGTTCACGAACTACCTCATCTACTTCTATGAGGTCGCCGTCGAAGAAGCTTACGTCCAGATCTTCTTTGGATAGGCGTACTTCCTCTTGAACGGCCTTTAAACTGGCTATGGGGTGTAATTCTATATCGATATTTTCGGAAATGGGCCAATAGAAATTTTCTGTACATCTATCGCAGATTAAAACAAGGGTGGTTTCAATGTGCCCTCTTATTTTTACTATTGGCCCCCACCGTTGTAAGAATACCCGACCTATTATAGGAGTTTTTATAGGGAAACAGTCTTTTATAACAAGGCCTTCGCGGTCTTCAATAGGCACTTCCAATCCCTCTGGGGGGATGTCATCAAGGCTGATTTTCAAGACTTTTTTTTCCATGGCTACAGGCACGAATTAGGGCGCGCCTCCCTCAATTTTTCTCTGAAAGACTCCCCTTTTTGGGAAAAGGGGGGTAAAATCTCCTTTTTAACACTACACCAGGTTCTTTATTTCGGCTAGTTATCAATATAACATTGACACTTTAAAAGCCCCGTGTTTATAAAACCAAGCTAATGTTAATTTTACAAAAATAACGTATTAGGAGAGGATATGAAGAGGACATATCAGCCTAGTCGCATAAAGCGTAAGAGGGTGCATGGGTTTCGGGCGCGTATGCAGACCAGGTCAGGGCGGCGCATTTTGACCAACAGGAGGCGTAAGGGGCGTTGGCGCCTTACAGTATAGCCTTGCGTGAACGCCTTTCGCGAAAAGAGCGCTTGCGTTGCCGCCGCGACTTTGAACGGGTTTATCGTCTGGGCAAACGGGTAAGACTTCCTTATTTAACGCTGATTTTTGCTCCCAACGAATTGGGTGTGCGGCGCATAGGGCTTAGTGTATCCAAGCGTAAAGTAGGAAAGGCCGTCTACCGTAACCGTGCCAAAAGGATCTTGCGGGAGGTCTTTCGTCGCCATAAAGATTTATTTCCCAAGGACCATGATATAGTATTTGTCCCCCACAAGGGGGTATTAGAGCGATCGATGACGCAGATAGTAGAAGATCTCGGCCGCGTACTGAGAAAAAAATGAAAAAGTTTTTAATTGCCCTTATAAGGGGTTATCAATACCTTATTTCTCCCTTTTTTCCTTCTTGTTGTCGTTTTTACCCGACTTGTAGTCACTACGCTGTGGAGGCCCTTCAAAGACACGGGGTTGTTAGGGGGGGGTTTTTGGCTTTCAAGCGGTTGTTGCGCTGTCATCCCTTTTCGCCTGGTGGTTACGACCCCGTACCAGATAAATTCCCGAGGAGTAAATTATGGACAACAGACTGATATTGGCTATTGCCCTTTCGGCTCTGGTAATATTTGGGTTTCAATTGTATGTGGCAAAGACGCAAAAGCACTTAGCGCCTAAGGGGATAGAGAAGACAAATATACAGGCCCAAAGTCCTTCCTCCAAGAGTAGTTCCTCTAAAGAGCTGAATACTTCTTTTGTCTTACAAAATACACCTGTTGCGGAAAATAATTTGTTCCCTTCCTACAAGGTAAGAGAAGTCTCGGTAGACACCAGCCTTTTCCACGCGTTACTTACCGAGGCAGGGGGTAGGTTTAAGAATTTTACGCTGAAAGATTATCATAAGACCGTAGATCCTAAATCGCCTCTTATAGATTTGGTAGCGGCGCCCAAGTTAGGTTTACCTGTAGAAGTGTATCCGACCAAGGAGCCTGATCTCGGAGTAGCCCCCCTTAAGGCCTCTGCCTTAGAGCTAAAATTAGCACAAAAAAACAGAGAAGGCCGCGTTCTATTTGAGCCGTTGGTCCAGAAACCTTTAAAAATAAAAAAGGTGTTTACCTTTCAAAATGGTTCTTATCTCTTGGATTTAAAAGTAGCGGTGGAAAATACTTCTGATAAGCCGTGGACTGATCGTCTCTTGTTCCGCTTGGTGGGGGCTCCTATTAGCAAGAAAACACGTTATGTCTTTAGCGGGCCGGCATATAGTCATCAGGGGACATTTGAAGAGGTAAAGCTCAAAAAACCAGGTCAACTCACCGAGTATAACGGAGAGATCGACTGGGCCGGGTACAATGACCTTTATTTCCTTTTAGCTATGGTACCCCCTTCTAACGGGGCTTGGCGGGCTACGTTTCGTAAGCTCAACGAAAGAGACCAAGAGATAATATTGTGGAGTCCCAAATTTACGTTACCACCCAATAGTGCCAAAGAATTTGATTTAAAGCTCTATATGGGCCCCAAGAGCTTGGAGACCTTAAAAAAGGCCGGCTATAATCTAAAAAGTGCCCTGCATTTCGGTTTTTTTGATCCCCTGGCCAAGCCTTTATTGTATTGTCTGCACTTTATTTATCGATATACCCACAATTACGGTATAGCCATAATTGTGCTTACTTTTGTTATTCGCCTTTTATTCTGGCCCCTAAACCATATGAGCTATAAAAGCATGAAGAAGATGCAGGAATTGCAGCCTCGCATCCAGAAGCTTAAGGAAAAGTTTGGAGACGATAAGACTCGGCTTAACCAGGAGTTGATGCAGCTTTATCGTACATATAATGTAAACCCTTTTATGGGTTGTCTCCCCATGTTGATCCAGATTCCTGTATTTTTTGCCCTTTATAAGGTGCTTCTTATGGCCATAGAATTGCGACATGCTCCCTTCTTCGCTTGGATAAATGATCTTTCCGCCCCGGATCGCCTTTACATAGGTGTTCATATCCCCTATTTGGGTGGTATACCGGTTTTGACCATTTTGATGGGTGTTTCTATGTATTTCCAACAGAAATTGAGTCCCACTTCTATGGATCCTACCCAGGCCCAAATTATGCTCCTTATGCCGGTAGTTTTTACCTTACTTTTTATCAACTTCCCTTCTGGTTTGGTCCTGTATTGGTTGACTAACAATATTTTATCTATAATTCAGCAACTCATGACCATGAAAATGGTGGCACGGAGCAAGACATTATGAAAGCTGAAGAATTCGAAGCAAAGACAGTAGAGCAGGCCATATATAAAGCGAGTAAACACTTTGGAGTCTCCCCTGATGATTTAGAAATAGAGGTAATAACTCATGGTTCTACCGGCCTCTTTGGGATAGGGGCCAAGAGGGCAAAGATAAGGGCTTATTTAAAACCGGAGCGTATTTTAGAAAAACGGGCGCAGGAGGCCGTGGAAATACTGAACGAAATTTTAAAGGCCACAGGTCTTGAGCTAGAGATCCAGGCCAATCTGCGTCGCAACGATGTCTTGATCGATATCTGTGGGGAAGATAGTGAATTTTTATTATTGCGTCAGGGTACACCTTTAGATGCCTTAGAATATTTGGTGAACAAGATAGTCGCCCGTCGGTTGGGGGTGGGGCCCAAAATTGTATTAGATGTTCAGGGTTTTCGCCAACGGCAAGAAAAACGCCTCCGGGAGATGGCCCGTAAAGCGGCTGAACGCGTGCGCCGTACCAAACGCCCGATGGAATTAAAACCTATGCCTGCCCACGAGAGACGCTTGGTCCATCTATTTTTACGCAGCTTTCCCGGCGTATACACACGCAGCAGAGGACGAGGAGATACCCGTCGCGTAATAATTTATCCTGAGGCAAGCCAACACAAATGAAATCTTTGGCCTATAACGAGGCCACCATAGCAGCTATTGCTACCCCTGTGGGCCCTGGGGCCATAGGGGTAATTAAAGTGAGCGGTAGGGACGCAGAGGCCATTTTGCGGCGTATTTTTCGGCCGCGGCGAAGGAATTTAAAAGAATTTCAGAGCCATCGCCTTTATTATGGGCATATTATAGACCCTGAAACCCAAACCGTTATAGACGAAGTGTTGGTAACCCTTATGCGTGCCCCCCACACTTATACCCGTGAAGACGTCTTGGAGATATATGCCCACAGTGGCTATTTGATCCTGACCAAGATTTTAGAGCTGGTGTTACGTTCAGGAGCTCGTTTGGCCGAGCCTGGCGAATTTACCCGGCGCGCTTTTTTAAATGGTCGCCTTGATCTTTCGCAGGCCGAGGCCGTACAAGAGCTTATCACCGCCCGTTCTGAACAAGGCCTTCGTTTGGCCCTTAACCAACTACAGGGTGGGCTTTCGCAAAGGCTCCATAAAATAAGAGACCACCTCCTTTCGGCCCTGGCCGTGGTGGAAGTGGCCGTGGACTTTCCCGAAGAAGATGTCGAAGTGCTTTCTTCCCAGGAATTGGCCCGAAAGCTAGAAGAACAGGTCTATCTCCCGATTAAGAAGCTTTTAGAAGACTATCGTGAGGGGCGCCTTTTCCGGGAGGGGATGGCGGTGGTCATTGCCGGACGGCCCAATGTGGGTAAATCCAGCCTCCTTAACGCCTTGTTAAAAGAAGAACGGGCCATTGTCACCCCGATACCAGGGACCACCCGGGACATAATCGAAGAGGTAGCTACTATTAGGGGGCTTCCCGTACGTCTCATTGATACTGCCGGTCTTCGGGAAACCGCTGATGTGGTAGAAGGTATAGGAGTTAAGAAGGCCAAGGAAAAGATTCAACAGGCCGATATAGTCCTTTTTATGGTAGACGGGAGTAAACCGCCCTGCCCAGAAGATCTTTTGCTCTACCAGGAGGTAGCTTCACGTACGCATTTGGTGGTGATCAACAAAATAGATATATCCTCAAAAGAATCGCTGACCCAATGGGAAAGAGAGTTTCCCAACGCGCGAAAAGTTTTTATCTCGGCCAAGGAACACAAAGGTCTTTCTGAATTATACGATGCCGTCTTTGAATTAGTTATTGGACAAAAAGAGGTCTCGGTACCGGAAATTGTCCCTAATTTACGTCAAAAAATAGCCCTAGAGAGGGCCTTAGAGGCCCTTGATCGTGCCCTAAAGGCCCTTGAGGCCCCGGAAGTCTACCCTGAATTGATAGCCGTAGATTTGCGAGAGGCCTTAGCCTCTTTAGGCGAAATTACTGGTGAAGTAACTACCGAAGACCTCCTAGACCGTATCTTCAGTCAATTTTGTCTTGGCAAATAAGGCTATTCTTCCTCGTCGCCAAGGATACTTCCTAGTACAGCGCCAAGGCCTGCGGCAGCCCCTATACCGCCCAATTTGTCTGCGGGGTTGGTGCTTTCTTCATGGCCTCCCGGGGCCTGGAGTTGCCTGCGGAGTTTGGCCAGCGTCATAGTCTGTACTACTACAGTGCCTGGCCCGGTGAGGGTAGTCAGGAATAACCCTTCACCACCGAAGATAGCGGTTTTGATACCGCTTACCAGGCGAATATCATAGGTTACCCCCTCGTCCCAGGCCACAACACAACCCGTGTCCACCTGAATACTTTCTCCTGCCTCTAATTCGAAGGTGACCAAATCTCCTCCTGCATGGATAAATACTACTCCGTCCCCGGAGAGCTTTTCCACCACCAGACCTTCTCCCCCAAATAGGGCCCCTCCCAGGCGTTTCTGAAGGGCTATGGAGATATCTATTTCGCCAATAGCGGCTAGGAAGGCGTCTTTTTGGGCCAAAATAGCCTCGTTGGAAAGGCCTATAGGGAGTATTCTCCCAGGAAAATCTCCCGCAAAGCCCACTTCCCCTTGCCCTTCAAAGAAGGTCAAAAAGAGCGATTCACCAGCCAATATGCGTTTGCCAGCCGAGAGTAATTTGTCAAAAAAACCCTTTTCTTTATTGTTGGTCAGGCGGGTTTCCATTTTTACCGCGCCGCGCATATAGATCATCTTGCCGGCTTCGGCAAATATTGGGTGCCGACCCACGCCCACTTTAAGCATTTCTAGGTTGTCCCCTACGATTTCGTAGGCCCTGGTCTGCCGCTCTAGTATCCTCATAAGGTCTCCTTACTTTAGTCCTAATACGTCTTGCATGTTGTATACGCCTGGGGCCTTTCCTACTACCCAAAGGGCTGCTTTTACTGCCCCTTGAGCAAAGGTGTCGCGGCTTGCCGCCCGGTGAGTCAGTTCTAAACGTTCTCCTGGGCCAGCAAATAAAACAGTGTGTTCTCCAACTATCTCGCCGGCCCGGATAGTCTGGATGCCGATTTCTTGGGAAGGCCGTTGCCCTATTATACCTTCGCGACAGAACCGGAAGCTCGACTCGTCCCAGCCCAGGGTTTGGGCAATTACGTTGGCCAAAGCAAGGGCCGTACCACTGGGGGCATCTTTTTTGAGGCGGTGGTGGGCTTCAATAATTTCGATATCAAAGCCCTGTCCCAGTACGCGGGTGGCCAATTCTACCAATTTGTAAAGGAGATTTATGCCCAGACTCATGTTGTAGGCCTGAACCAAAGGGAAATGTTGAGTGGCCAATTGGTGTATCTCGCTTAGTTCTTCTTTGCTAAAACCCGTGGTACCAATTACCATGGCCTTCCCATATTTGGCATTTATACGGGCGTGAGCTAAAGAGGCCTCGTGAAAAGTAAAGTCGATAATTACGTCTCCCTTGTCGATGACCTTTTCCAGGGCGTCTTCAATGGGTATGCCCATTTCTGGTAGGCCCAGTACCTGCCCCACGTCCTTGCCTACGGCCGGGTGATCTTTTCTCTCAAAGGCCGCGGCTAGTTCAATGCCTTCGGTCTTTAAAATGTTTTGAATTATACGGCTTCCCATTCTACCGGTGGCTCCGGCAACAACGGCTTTTACCATTTTTTTCCTCCTTTAAGCTTAATAGTAAGGTGTGGGCCTAAACCCTTGGGGTATTTGAAAATAGGATCTTTTAAATAATTTTTTTCTATCTTTATGACCTGGATAACTTCTTTCTCGTAGAGATCTACGGTCTTTACCGGGAAGCCCGTCTCAATCAAGGTCTTTTGCCTCTCTGTTAGGCCTTCTACAGGGGCTACTTCACGAAATATCCCTTTGAAGGATAGATATTTACATGTTTGGCCAATATCTTGAGCCAGTTGTGGAGAGAGCCAAAGTTCGCTTACCGGTTCATTGTCCATCAGTTTTAATACCTTGTAGGCCTGGTAACCGCATATGAGCCTTTGTTCACGGGTAATTTTATAGGAAATAGCGGGGTGTTTGGGGCCCTCTTTTTCCCTTGTTTGTAAGACCGGAGGAATTCCGATTTGGTGCTTTATTTGATCTAAAGACGCTACGGTGTAACGTCGATCTCTTACCATAACCGTATAAATTAATCCTTTTATTCCCCCCAGCAGGGAGAAATAAGCCATCGTTTTTATGGTAAAGACCCTAATTTGATCTAAATTAATTTGTATTCCTCCAGTAAGGTCTTAAGCTTTTCTACATTTTCTTCACTCATAGCCGCCAGGGGTAAGCGTGCTTCTGCCGAGGCAATCTTGCCCATTAAGGCCAAGGCCGTTTTGGCTGGAACAGGGTTTGTCTCTATGAACATGGCCTTAAATAGAGGATAGAGCTTGTAGTGTAGCTTGCGTGCTTTTTCCCAGTTTCCTTTTAGACAATAGTTCATCATGGTGGCCATTTCCTTAGGGACAATATTGGCGGCCACAGAGATTACCCCTACTCCTCCTAAGGCCATAGTGGGATAGGCGGTAAAGTCGTCACCAGAGAAGACGAGGAATTTATTTCCACAGAGCCGAATAATTTCGGTCACCTGTTTCATACTCCCTGTGGCTTCTTTTATGCCTATGATGTTTTTGATTTTAGCCAGTCGAGCCACTGTTTCTGGGGCCAATGAGACACTGGTTCGCCCGGGGACATTATAAAGGATGATGGGGATCTTTTTTACGGCTTCGGCCACGGCCTTGTAATGCTGATATAAGCCTTCTTGGGTGGGCTTGTTGTAATAAGGAGTGACCATAAGTACAGCATCTACGCCTATTTCAGCGGCTAATTGGGTAAGGGCGATAGATTGGGCAGTGTTATTACTACCTGTGCCGGCTATAACGGGGACGCGACCATTTACGGTTTCTACTGTCCATTCGTAAAGGCGCTTTTTTTCTTCCGTGCTCAGGGTCGCCGATTCTCCTGTGGTACCTACTACTACTATGCCGTGGGTTCCACTTTGGAGGTGCCATTCTACTAGCTCTTTGTAGGATGTCTCGTCTAGTTTGCCTTCTTTAAAAGGGCTTACAATGGCTACTATAGAACCCCTTAAGCCCTTAGAGGAAGTTCTTTTACAAGTCTGCTTTTTTCTTTGGCCTGTCATAAAACCTCCTTTAATTTTGTTTTAGTAGTTTCTACAGCAAGGCTTCTGAAGATAAGGTGGCCCGGTAGATCACGCGGGCCTCTCCTTCTAAATAAACCCTTGTGTGGGGTTCTGATAAATGAGGCGTAAAGTGGACAATGAGCTCTTCTCCCCCAGCGGTGACCACTTTTACCGGTGGATTTACTAGGCCCTTGGCGGCGGAGATAAGCGCCGCAGCCGTAGCCCCGGTGCCACAGGCCAGGGTTTCGTCTTCTACGCCCCTTTCGTAAGTCCGAAGGGTTATTTTTTGGGGGCCGAGGACCGCTACAAAATTTACGTTAGTCCCTTCCGGGGTAAATTTAGGGTGGAAACGTAAAATACGCCCCCATTCTTTTACGGGAGCTTCTTTTAATGGACCTTCCCAAAATAGAACTACATGAGGGACACCGGTGTTTATATAAGAGACGGACAGTTGTTTACCTTCAATTTCTATGGGTATGTCCAGGGACAAATCTTTAGGAGTGGTTAGCTGGATATTGACCACCCGGTCAAAGACTTCGGCGCGGATAAGCCCAGCTTTAGTTTCAAAGGCCAGAGGGCTTTGGGCTAGCCCTTCTATTACGGCAAAACGGGCCGCACAACGTCCACCGTTCCCACACATCTCGGCCTCGCTGCCGTCAGCATTATAAAAACGCCACGAAAATTGGGCCTTGGCGGAAAGCGGTGGTTCTATAAGGATTAGGCCATCGGCTCCTACCGATACGGCCCGGCGGCACAGCTTTTGGGCCAGAAGCGGTCCGTCTTCGGGGCTGATCTTGCCGTCAAAATTGTTGATTAAGATGAAATCGTTGCCAGAGGCACTCATTTTAGTAAAGACTAAACCCTCAAATCTCTTCATCTACGATAATCCTCCTTCTTTAATGATCGTATAGCAAATTATGCGAAACTGTCCACCGTGATTAAAAAGATACAAGAGGTGCAGGCGGGATACATAACTCAAGGTTTATGGCTAGAGGGCCTGGGGCCTTAGCGCTTTTACCCAAAACCCGAGTCACTGTAATTTGCTTTGGGTCCTTGGTAATACCAATAAAGACAGGTTTAGCCATTCTGGCGGTACACGATCTGTCTACCCTTGCAATAGAAAGTAATGTCTTTTAGGGGGCGGGAGACTAAGAAATGACGGTTTGTGATCCAGATTTCGGTGCCCGGATATACTATTTCAAAGGCCTTTACCGTGGCCTCCCTTAGGAGACCAAGCCTTCGTTTTAAGGCCTTTTGTTCTTCTTCTAAGGTGGTGATGTCCAATAGGAGTTTGCGGTAGTGAAGTTTTAAGCGTTTAAAAATAGCTTCCCTTTTGGCATCTAACAAACCCTTTTCCCGTAATTCTTTTTCGGTACGTAAGATTTTGCCAATTTTGTCAAAATTTTCGTAGGCTAAGCTTAGCTTGATCTGAAGCTCTTCAAGCGTGTTATGTAAAGATTGATCGTAGCCGGCCCGCACCACAGTCTTGACGTGGGCACTACTGCCAAGGCTACCCACCACAATGGATCCCTTTACGTAGTACTTACCACCTACTATTTTGGCCTCGTGAGCCATACGCAAAGAGCCTCCTACTTCACAGTGCGTATTCAAGAGATAATCTGAAACACAAAGGTGTTGCCCTATAATAATGTGGGCGTATTCTACTATACTCAAACAGGCGTTACCGCTGCTCTTTATGAAGGTTTTTTCACTTTTTATCAGTCCCCCCACGTGGAGATCTCCTTGGACTTCTATAGTGACTTCGTCTTCTACGCTGCCGTTTATTTCCAGATCTCCCTTGCACCATATTTTAAAACCGCGCTTCACATCTCCGTTTATGGTCAACTTCTTACCGTAAAACCTGATGTTACCTATATCCCAATCTACATTTCCGTTTAGCACAAAAGAGGGCTTGATACTGTAGCGGCCGTTCTCGTACAAGAGGACTCCATCTTGTTCTGCCTCAAGATATAGACCATCAGCCGACAGTTTTACTCCTTGGCCAAATTTAAAAGAGGTGTCTTTTCCTGGAACAGGAGGAATTACATCGCCAAAGACGTCCATTCCGGGTGTGCCCGGCGTGGGGGGGATCTTTTCGGCTATGCGTTGTCCTTTTTGTACGCACACAATGGCGTTTCTTTCCCTATAGTCAATGCGTTCTTCTGAGAGCGGCATGGAGTTAGAAACGGCTACCAGGGGCCTGATAGAGGCATCTTGGCCCGCTTTGGGTGGTGTCCCTTCGGCTACTACTATGCGGTCTCGTTGGTATTTCGGGGTATCCAAAATCCTTACAAGTCCCCATTTCTCCAACTCTTTGCGGAGCGAAATCTTTTCTTCCGGGCTGAGTAAGGGGGGATTTTGCGTAGGGGGCTTTAAATAGGCCTCGAGACGATCAGGAGTAATATGAAGCCAAAAGGCCCCTTCTAGTACCGGTACCCCTTCCTTGATAAGTTTTTGCCTTTGAGACGTTTCGTTGGCAGACAAAATATCTCCCATAATTATTTTCTCTTAATGTTTTTATCGAAATCCTTATTAATAAAGATAATTATTTTAATTATTTTATTCACTCTTCTCCCCACGAATAAATTCTGTCCTTTTTCTTTCCCTAAAACCTTGTGCATATACTATGCATAATTTGCACAAAAATATGAAATTTATATCCAATCTTTAACAAAAGCTTGACAAATTATAGATAACTATTCTAAAAAGCTAAATAGAATAAAGGCGAAATAATTACAGCAAATCTTTTTAGGGCGGGGCGTAAAAGTATTGCACAAATAGCACAAGGAGGGTTTGATGAAAACCTTTCATGATCTGAGAGAAGAGGTGGTGGAGAAGGGATTTTGTCACCGCTGTGGAGGGTGTGTTTCTTTCTGCACGGCGGTTAACTTTGGGGCCCTTGGCTTTGATAAGGACGGGTTTCCCACCTATATCGATGAAGACCGCTGTATAGAGTGTGGAATTTGCTATCTCATCTGTCCTGAGCCTGGGGTTTACGAAAAGGAAGTCAAAGAGATGGTAGGGTGGCAGCCCCCCATGGGGTCGGTACTTGCTCTAGAGGTAGCGCGCGCGGTAGATCCTGCCATCAGGGCCCTGGGGACGGACGGAGGGGTGGTAACGGCCATATTGGTCCATCTCCTACAAGAAGGCTTTATTGACGGGGCGGTGGTGGCCAAAAAGACCGGTCCCTTCCAGGTAGAGCCGGTTTTGGCTACTACGCCCGAAGAACTCCTTCAGTCGGCTGGCTTTTACTTCGATGTAGTCCACGGCATGTACCACAAAAGCAAGGTCTATTCGACTTTTACGCCTTCCTTTCAGGGGTTGCGCCCGGCCATGAAAGAAAAGCTCCGTCGTATTGCCTTAGTGGGGACGCCTTGCCAGATAAAGGCCCTCCGCAAAATGCAGTATCTCCAGGTCTCTCCCTCAGAGACTATCTTTTTGCTCTTGGGGCTTTTTTGTTCTGGTCATTTTTCTTTTGGCGAACAAGGGCGTAGACGACTGGAAGAAATAGGGGGCTTCAAATGGGACGACATCGAAAAGATCAACCTAAAAGACAGGCTTATTATTCGGCTCAAAAGTGGTGAGGTCAAAAATATCCCCTTGACAGAAATAGAGCCCCTCAAGCGGCCGGCCTGTAAATATTGTGACGACTATTCGGCAGAGTTTGCGGATCTCTCCTTTGGTGGTCTAGGGGCTCCAGACGGTTGGACCACGGTGGTGGCGCGCAGCAAAAAAGGCCGGGCGGTTTTAGCAGAGGCTCGTTACAAAGTTATCGAAGAATTTCCCTTGGAACAAGATCCCCAGTTGGTCCGGCGTGTAAGGCAATTAGTGGAGGAATACTCCACTGCCAAGCGTAAAAGGGCGCAGCAAGAGGAAGAAAAACTTCATCAGCATCCTTTAAAGAAATCTAATTAATTTTAGGAGGAGGCTTATGGCCAAAGTTGGAGTTTATGTCTGTCATTGCGGTGAAAATATTGCCGGCGTGGTGGACTGTGAGGCGGTAAGGTCCTTTGCGGAAAGACTTCCTGGAGTAACGGTGGCCCGTAGCTACCTTTTTATGTGTTCAGATCCCGGGCAGGAAATAATTAAAAAAGACATCAAAGAAGGCCTTGTAGACCGGGTTGTAGTAGCTGCTTGTACTCCTCGTACACATGAGCCTATTTTCCGCAAGGCTTTAGAAGCTGCAGGGCTTAATAAATATCTTTTAGAGATGGCCAATATACGTGATCAGGATTCCTGGGTACATCCTCACGATAAAGAAGGGGCTACGGAAAAGGCCAAACAATTAGTGGCTTCTGCCGTGGCTAAGGCCCGTTTGCTAGAACCTTTGGAAGAATTAGAGGTAGGGGTTGAGCGTTCGGCTATGGTAGTGGGGGGTGGTGTAGCAGGTATGTTTGCCTCCCTGGAGCTGGCCAATATGGGCTATAAAGTCTATTTGGTAGAAAAGCAGCCCTCTATCGGGGGGGTGATGGCCCAGCTTGATAAGACCTTCCCTACCAATGACTGCTCGGCGTGAATACTCACCCCTATAATGGTGCAGGTTAGCACCAACCCCAACATTCAACTCCTTACCTATTCTGAGGTAGAAGAAGTAAGTGGCTTTGTGGGCAACTTTCAGGTGAAGGTACGTAAGAAGCAGGCCTGGGTTGACTGGGAAAAGTGTACCGGGTGTGGCGAGTGTACCGAAAAGTGCCCGGTAAAGGTGCCCAATGAATTTAATGCTGGTCTCGATCATCGCGGTGCCGTTTACATCCAGTTCCCTCAGGCGGTGCCCAAAAAGGCCGTAATTGATATTAACAACTGTATCAACTGTGCCGGCCGCAAATTTGGCACAGAGCCTAGAATAAGCAAGCGTACAGGCAAGCCTATCTTGGCCCCTTGTGAAAGGGCCTGTCCGGCAGGGGCTATCAATCGTTCGCTTCCCCTTTCCCCAGAAGGAGAAGTCTTGGAACTAAAGGTGGGCACTATAATCGTGGCCACAGGCTTTAAAGTGATGGAAAAGGACTGGTTTAAGGAGTATGCCCCCCAACATCCAGATGTGATTACGGCCCTTCAGCTGGAGCGTTTGATGTCGGCTACCGGTCCCACAGGGGGAAAGATCTTAAGACCCTCCAACCAAAAGAAGCCCAAGGTGATCTCTTTTATCTCCTGTGTAGGGTCTCGTGACGCCAAATACCACACCTACTGTTCGCGGGTTTGTTGCATGTACATGATCAAACAGGCACGCATCATAAAAGAGAAATACCCTGATATAGAAATTTATATGCACTTTATGGACGTGCGAACCCCCGGTAAGGATTATGATGAGTACTATACCGCGGCCATAGAAAAGGGGATTACCTTCCTGCGTGGGAAGCCCGGGGGTATTGAGGTCCTGCCTGATGGGCGTCTTCGGGTCATGGGATACGACGCCAATCTGGACAAAGATATTGAAGTAGATGCCGATTTGGTGGTCCTGGCCACGGCCATGGAAGTGCCCGAGGATATAAAGCAACTGGCTCAAAAGCTAAGTTTGAGTCTTGATGCCTCGGGTTTCTTTAAAGAACTGCATCCCAAATTAAAGCCGGTAGAAACAGCGGTAGAAGGGGTCTTCTTAGCGGGTTGTTGCCAAGGGCCCAAGGACATCCCCGATACGGTAAGTCAGGCCAAGGGTGCTGCTGCTGCCGCGGCTGTACCCCTTGCCCAGGGCAAGGTGACCATAGAACCCACTATTTCGGAGGTAGATCCACAACGTTGTAGTGGGTGTGGCCTATGTGTACCCCTTTGTCCTTATCACGCCATAAGCCTAAGGGAGTATCAGGGTAAGCTCAGGGCCAAGATTGAATTTACACAGTGCAAGGGCTGTGGAGTGTGTGCCGCGGCCTGTCCTTCTAAGGCCATAATACTCCACGGTTTTACCGACGAACAGATCGAGGCCCAGGTAGAGGCCCTTACTTCCTGTTGGTAGGAGGGATAGTATGAATGTTATTAATGTGACCTCAAAGAATCGCCAAGAAGCCATAGAGAAGATTATCGCCCTTGGGGGTGAAGGGATAGTACGCTGTATTCAGTGTGGGGCATGCGCTTCGGTTTGTCCCTTGGCTCGTACGGGTTTTACCCTCAACTGTAAAAAGCTCATCCGCCTGATCCAAACGGGCCATTGGGAAGAAATGATCGAAGATCCCTCAACCTGGGCCTGTGTAGCCTGTAACAGGTGTACCGAGGTCTGTCCGCGAGATGTAAAACCTTCGGAGATTATTTTTGCTTATCGTCGGTTCCAGGCCATGGAACTTGCCATATCCACTTCGGCCACTATGAGCCAGATGAACCTGTATATGAAGGGCCACGCGGTATTTTCAGAGGCGGCGCAGCTGCGTCAAAAAGTCGGCTTACCCCCTTTGCCGCCCACTACTTTGTCTGACGAAAAGGCCCTCAAGGAAGTACAGACATTGCTTGAAAATAGCCCCATGGCAGAGCTGGGACTTTTTTAAAGTCAACCCAAGAGGAGGAACACCAAATGGAAAAAATCGGACTTTTTTTGGGATGTAATATCCCTCTTAAGGCGCCGGATATAGAGCAATCTATTCGGAAAGTGTTTCCCGCGCTAGGGGTAGAGATTGTAGACTTGGTAGGGGCTTCGTGTTGTCCGGCCTGGGGAACGGCACCCTCCTTTGATATAGATACCTGGTTGGCCCTGTCTATACGTAATATTGTCTTGGCCGAGGAGCAGGGTGTAGACCTCATGACCGGGTGCAATAGTTGCTTCGGGGTGCTCAGCGAAGCAAAACATTTAGTTGACCATCATCCTGAAAAGCGTAAAGTAGTAGAACAAAAGTTGGCCTTAATTGAGAAACAGTATAAAGGCACAGCCCAGGTATACCACGTGATGCATGTACTTTATAAAGAGATAGGTCTGGATAGGATCGCGGAAAAGGTCAAGTACACCCTGAAGCAGTTGCGAGTAGCGGTGCAAACCGGTTGCCACTTGTTGTGGCCTTCCGAAGTGATGCAGGTAAAAGAGCAGAACCCGTTTTATCCGACTATGCTCAAAGAGCTATGTGAGGCCTTGGGTGCCGATGCTCCTCATTACAGTAAGCTTGAATCTTGTTGTGGTATGGGAGCCATGCGCAGTACCGATCAGGAAAAATCTCTTAGCTTAGCCAAAGAAAAGCTCCTATGTATGAAAGAGGAGATTGATCCCGATATGATAGTCACTACTTGCTCTTCTTGTTATTTACAGTTTGACGGCGCCCAAAAGATCTTTCGTGATCGCGGAGAGATCGACTTTTCTATTCCGGTCTTTTACTACACTCAGCTCTTGGCCTTATGCATGGGTTTTGATCCCTCGGAAGTAGCAGCTCTCAGTCAGACGCCACGGGAGGAGATAATCTCTCGTATCCAGAGCAAGGCAAGAATGGTTAAGGAGGATTAGCCATGGAATTCAGACCTAACATAGTAGGTTTTGCTTGTCACTGGTGTACTTATGCCGGGGCTGACCTTGCCGGGAGCCTCCGTTGTAAATATCCCCCAACGGTCAAGTTGATTCGCGTACCCTGTTCGGGCCGTGTAAAACCAGAATATATACTGGAGGCTTTGGCTAACGGTGCCGATGGCGTTTTGGTTGGTGGGTGACACCTGGGTGAGTGCCATTACCAGGATGGTAATCACAAGGCCAATAACCGTTTTAAACTCCTCAAAAAGTTCCTTGAAGACGCTGGTTTTGAGCCAGAGAGGGTACGTTTAGAGTGGATCTCTGGCTCCGAAGGTCAAAAGTTTGCCGAGGTTGTTACTGAATTTACCGAACAACTGATCAAACTCGGCCCTAATCCCCTAAAGGGAGGAAACGGAAGATGTCAGGAAAGATAAAATTTGCTTTCTTACTTACAGGAGGGTGTGCTGGTTGTGAAATGGCCCTTGTGGATATGGGAGAACGGTTGGTAGATGCCCTGGAACACCTAGAAGTGGTCTTTTGGGCACCTACCGTGGCCGACGTAAAATACAAAGATTTAGAGGCTATGCCGGATCAGTCCATTGATTTAGCTTTTGTAGACGGCATGGTGCGTCTGGAAGAGCACGAGCACATGCTCAAGGTCCTTCGGCAGAAGAGCAAAATATTGGTGGCCTTTGGTATATGTGCGGCCCTTGGTGGTATTCCCGGTATGGCCAATATCCATCCCACCGAAGAAGTGCTAGAACAGGCCTACAAAAAGACCTTTAGTACAGATAATCCCGAGGGGATATTCCCTCAGCCAAGCTATGTCCTAGAAGGGAAATATCAACTTACCCTACCTGCTTTTCTAGACCAGGTTAAACCGGTTAATGCGGTGGTGGAGGTAGATTATTACGTAGGTGGTTGTCCACCACACCAGGATTTTGTCGCCAAAGCCGTAGAGACCATTGTGGCCGGCAATTTGCCTCCCAAGGGATCTTGGCTAGGGACGGGCAAGGCTGTATGTGATAGTTGTGCGCGTAACCCAGCCCTTAAGGGACGGGAGCGAAAACGGGTAGAGGAAATAAAACGTACCTTTGAGGGAGCACCCCAAGAAGGGGAGTGCCTCTTGGAACAGGGCTATCTTTGTCTTGGGCCTTTCACCGAGGGCTTTTGTGGGGCTAGCTGTCCCAAAGTGGGTATCCCCTGTCGAGGTTGTGGAGGCCCCTTGCCGGGAGTGAAAGACTATGGTGCTCAAGTCATGAGTTCTCTTGGGGCTTTGTTGACCGACGAAGCCGTAGATCAATTGCTTAAAAAATATCCCAATCTAGTAAAGCTCTTTTACCGCTATGCCTTTCCTGGTTCGTTTCTGGGCAAGGCCGAGCAAAAATAGGCGGGAGGTTTATTAATATGAAAAAGATAGAAATTAATCCCATTACACGCCTGGAAGGCCACGGCAAGATCGCCATTTTTTTAGACGACAACGGTAATGTCGAGGAGGCCTTCTTCCAGGTGGTGGAGTTCCGTGGATATGAGCGTTTTTTAGTCGGTATGCCCATGGAGGAGGTCCCCCGTACGGTTTCTACCATCTGTGGGGTGTGTCGAGGGGTACATTTTACCGCTTCGATGAAGGCCATGGATCAAATTTTTGGGGTGGAACCCACACCTACAGCACGTAAGCTCCGGGAGATCTTCTTTAATGCCCACTATGTAGAAGACCATGCGGTAATACTTTACGCCTTGGGGTTGCCGGATTACGTGGTAGGCCCTGAGGCCTCGCCTGCCGAACGGAACATCATTGGTCTGATCCAAAAAGTAGGAGTAGAGGTAGGGCGTGAAGTATTACGTAAGCGAGCCTGTGCCGTAAAGATTTTTGAGCTCCTGGGCGGAAAACCCTCCCACCCGGTTTCTGCTCTCCCTGGAGGCTGGTCCAAGGCTATAAATGAGGAAGAACGCGACCAAATTCTGGCCTGGGGTAACGAGCTAGTTGAACTTGGCAAACTCACTCTCCAAGTATTCGAAGATATAGTACTTAAAAACGAGAAATATATGGAATTGGTTACGGGAGATATGTACAAGGTAGTCCTTAACTACCTTGGGGGTACCAACGAAGAAGGAATTTTGGATTCTTATTATGATCCCAAGGTGTATCACGTTATAGATACCCAAGGTCAGGAGATCATAAATTTTAAGGCTAATAGTAAAGAATATTTGGATTATATAGCCGAAAGGGTACTGCCTTGGAGCTATCTCAAGATGCCTTATCTTAAGACCATAGGGTGGAAGGGTATTTTAGACGGCTCGGGAACTAGCCTATACAGTGTAGGGCCGCTGGCGCGGCTAAATGTGGCCAAGGGGGTGGACACTCCCCTGGCTCAGGAGGCCTACGAAAAGATGTTTTCTACCTTTAAAGAGAGGCCTATTCACTATGTGCAGGCCTATCATTGGGCCAGGGCGATTGAACTCTTACATGCCGCCGAAAAAATTGTCGCTTTGGCCAGTGATCCTGAAATTACTTCCCCAGAGGTGCGAAGGAATGATTTCCATATTACCGGTGAGGGAGTAGGAATTGTGGAAGCCCCCCGGGGCACCCTTATTCATCACTACCAGACCGATGAAAACGCTGTAGTCACCAATGCCAATCTCATCGTCGCCACGACCCATAATAAGGGGCCCATTAACTTGGCCATCAGGAAGGCGGCCAAACATTTTATTCGAGAAGGCAAGGTGGATGAAGGGATCTTAAATTACGTGGAAATGGCATTTCGTCCCTATGATCTGTGTCTTGCCTGTGCTACCCATGCGGCTGGGCCAGGTTCAACTCCCTTGGAGCTTTCTATTTTTACTAGAGACGGCAAGCTCTATAAGCGTTTGGCCAATTTCTAAGAGTCTTTACGGGGGGTCAGGAGTGCCTAAGCGGCTTCTGCTCGGTATAGGTAACCCCTTTTTAAAAGACGATCGGGCCGGGCTTGAGGTAGTCTATCGAGCCCGGCTCCGCGGTTGTCCCTGGGAAACCCAAGAATTATATACCGTTGGTTTCGAGCTTTTAGACAAGATCAAGGGCTATCAAGAGGTATTTTTGATTGATGCTGCCCAATGGGGTGCTTCTCCAGGAACCATTATTCAACTCAACGGCCAAAAACTTAGAGACCCACATCTTTCCACTATAAATACCCATTCAATGACCCTGGGCCATACCCTTGAAATAGGCTATCGCCTCTTTCCTAAAGAAATGCCCCTGGAAATCTGGGCCTTTCTTATCCAAGCAGGCGATATAGAACACTTTGCGCAAGAACTTTCGCCCCCGGTAGAAAGGGCTGTGGAAGATGTGCTAAAGTGTTTAGAAGGGATTTGGCTTAGCGGTGATAGAGGGGCTTTCCAGTAGGGTAAATACTTTTTCTACGGCCTCTTCAGGCGTCTTCACGTAGTGCACACCTTCTATATTGGGCCAAGTTTTTAGCCCTACCACGGGTTTCCACATCTTTAAGGACAAGGCTATTTCCGACAGGGTACCGTACCCTCCCGAGATGGCGATTACGCCCTCGGCCGAGCGCACCAATATGACGTTACGCGCTTGTCCCATGTCGGTGACTACCGGGATCTGGATGTAAGGATTGGCATCTTCTGCCCTGGGTCCGGGTAATATACCCACTGTTTGCCCGTTGGCTTCCAAGGCCCCTTTAGCCGCAGCCTCCATTACGCCGCCAAGGCCTCCGCAATAGAGTACTGCCTTTGGGGCCAGCAACTGACCTACCTGATAGGCCAACTCGTAGATGTTGGGGTCACATATACCTGCTCCAATAACGGCAATACGACGTTTTTTATGCGGCAAAACCATATTTACCTACCAATTTTACAAACCTTACGGCTCCCAGATCTTCTTTATATAATTTGCCGCCTTTTTTGACTACTTTTATAAGATTTTGCGACCACTCATCCCCGATGGGCATTACCAGGCGGCCTCCTTCGGCCAATTGTTCCCAAAGGGGTTCAGGTATTTTGGGCCCGGCAGCGGTCACAATTATGGCCTCAAACGGGGCCTTTTCCGGCCAGCCTAGGGTACCGTCACCCACTCGAATCGACACGTTTTTATAGCCCAGGGCATCTAGTAGGCGTCTGGCTCGACGCGCAAGTTCGGGATAGCGTTCAATAGAGTATACCCAGCGCGCCAGTTCGGCCAGGATAGCCGTCTGGTAACCCGAACCTGTGCCGATCTCTAAGACCTTTTCATTGCCTTTCAGTTCCAAGGCCTCGGTCATCAGGGCCACTATATAGGGTTGAGAAATAGTTTGCCCTTCACCAATGGGGAGGGGGTAATCTCCATAAGCCTGATCTTTGAGGGCCTCTTCTACAAATAGATGACGGGGCACTTTGAGCATGGCTTCTAGTACACGCGCATCTTTAATGCCTCGGGCAGCAATTTGGTTGCGTACCATGCGCTCTCGAGCATGACGGTAAAGGTCAACTTTCATCTTTTTCTCCCAGGACATAATATAGGCACTTGGAAACATGTCCCTGATCAAAGGTAATGCGTAATACTTCTATCCGGGGATGATGCAATTTAGGGCCTAAAAGTGGTATTTTGCCCCAAAAGCTTTTATGGGGCTGATAGTAATACCACTCTTCTTTACCATTATTAAGCCGTAGGATCCGTGCCGGCGGTCCTAATAATTTACGAATCTCTTGGGGAGTATAGTCTTTTTGATAGACTAATACGGCCTCAAAGGCCAGATTTTTAACTGGTTGATTAGTGCAAGAAATCAAGCTCGTTAGCAAAGCGACGATAATTATTATTGTGGGTAACATTTTTTTCATGGCTACATTATAAATTATATTTAAGCCTGTAAAAGGTCAGGAGGACATATGCGTTGTCCAAAATGTCGACTGGTATTGCCAGAATATTACCAAACTTGTCCGCGGTGTAATAAGGATTTAAGCGACCTTTCTCTTTCATGGGGCCCTTTTTACCAACCCTCTAATGGATGGCAGGAGAGTTTTTCTTTGGATGATTTTGGCCAAGATGATTTAACACCCCTTCAGGAGCAAAAACCAGAGGCTTTTGATCTCCCCGACACCAGTGATCTATTGATAGAAAAAGATACTGCGGCTCCAGGACCTTCTAGGGAAGAAGATACGGAAGGCATTTTAGAACAAATTTTGGGGCAGGATACCGGTGTGAAAGATGCTGAGCCGCAGGAATTTGAACTAGGAGATCTGGTAGATGAAGGGGCACCTAAACTAGAAGAAGTTTCACAAGACCTTGTGCAAGAAGTTGTATCGGAAGAACTTTTAAAAGACGCCTCGGAGGCGGAACATTTGGATTCTCTAGAGGAAATAGACAAAATAAGTGATCTGGAGGTAGAGCAGCTCTTTGACGAGAAAGAAGGACTTCCCGAAGAAGAAGCCATAGAGGAGATACCCGACCTGGAAGATCTTCTCCCCCCTGAACTCCAGAAAAAGTCTTAGCAACAGGAAAGCTAGCGTACAGGCTCTCCCCAAAAGTCTTTTAGAGTACCTCTAGCTAGCTTGCGAGTCTCTTCTAGGGCCTTGGCATAGTAATGTCTGACCAATTGTTGGGCCTTTTGGGCTGATCTGGTCTGGGGATAACTCTGTAAGAGATATAACAGGCGGTGATAAGCTGCCCGGTAATAATGAATACGGAAATAAAACCGGGCTACATACAGTTCATGGGCCGCCAGGATCTGTCGGCAATGGTTGATCCGTTGTTTAACTTCTAACGTATAGGGGGAGTCTGGATACGCGCTCAGTAGTCTTTCGTAGGATTCTATGGCCTTTTTCGTAAAACTTTGGTCCCGATCAGGGGGTAAGATCATCTCGTAATAGCATGTGCCAATCTGGTAGAGGACATAAGGAATATATTCGTGGGTGGGGTGTAATTTGACAAATTCCTGATACAGGACAACGGCTTCTTGGTATTCTTTGGCCCAGAACTTACAGTCGGCCATTTTTAGCTCGGCCCATACGGCATAACGCGAATCCGGGAACCTATCCCGTATCTCTCGAAATGTTTCTACCGCAAGGGCCCATTGTCGGGCTTTATATTCTTTTTGGGCCCTTTTGACCAATTTATGGAGTTGTTCTTCGGCCAAGTGAGGCCCCTGTTTGGGGCCACAGCCTAGGATGACCAGACAGACTAATACCAGCGGGATTAGGCGTTTCATGCCTTTTTTTGCCTGGACAAATAGTGTTCCGCCATGAAGGCCGCGGTGGCTCCATCTCCGGCAGCGGTGACAATCTGACGACAGGCCTTGGCTCTTACGTCTCCGGCGGCAAAAATTCCCGGTATGTTGGTACGCATCTCGGCATCGGTAATGATAAAACCTCGCTCATCAAGCTCTAAAATCCCCTCTAAAAAAGCGGTCTGAGGCACAAGACCTACAAAGATAAAGACTCCGTCTACAGGCAAAACAGTTTCTTCTTGGGTTACCCGATTCTTAAGGCGTAAGGCTTCCACTTTTTCTTGGCCTAAAATTTCCTCTACTACGGTGTTCCAGATAAAGGTGATTTTATCGTTGGCAAAGGCCCTTTCTTGCAGGATCTTTTGGGCCCTTAATTGATCTCTGCGGTGAATTACATAAACTTTCCGGGCAAATTTGGTGAGGAATATGGCTTCTTGCACTGCGGTGTTGCCTCCACCCACCACGGCTACTACCTGATCTCGGAAAAAGGGGCCATCACAGGTAGCACAATAAGATACACCTTTCCCTACGAGTTCTCTCTCTCCCGGAATACCCAATTGGCGGTGTGCGGCACCAGTAGCAATTACCACGGCTTTAGACTTGAGAGTGGTACCGTCTACCAGTTTTATGATTTTCCAAGGGTCTTGAAGCAAGAGATTGCTGACTTGGGCATTTATTTTATTAAAGCCTAGGCGTTCTACTTGGGCGACGAATTTTTCTATTAGTTCCCAGCCGGCAATTCCTTCTGGAAAACCGGGATAGTTTTCTACCCAATCGGAGGTGAGGACTTGACCACCGGGAGACAATTTTTCGATTAGAACAGTGTTTAGCCGGGCCCTGGCCGCATACAAATAAGCCGTAAGCCCGGCCGGGCCTCCACCAATGATAATCAGGTCGTAGGTCTGATGGTCACTCATGGTTTGTTTATACCAGACGTTTTAAAACACTTTCAATGGTGGCCTTAGCTACGGCGCCGGTGATTTGGTCGGCTACCTCACCATCTTTAAAGAAAATTAAGGTGGGAATAGCCCTTATCCCAAAACGTCCCGGGGTGATGGGGTTTTCATCCACGTTCATCTTACAAATTTTTATCTTACCGGCATATTCTTCGGCCAGTTCTTCAATGACCGGGGCAATGGCCCGACAAGGTCCACACCAGGCGGCCCAAAAGTCTACTAAAACAGGTATATCAGAGCGGAGCACTTCGTCTTCAAAGTTTTGATCGGTCACATGGACTACTCCCATAGATTCCTCCTTTGAATTTTTGCTTGTTTTTTAAATGGATCTTAATCAGCTGTCGTTTTTCATGCAATAGAAGAAAAGGCGATTTAGATAAATTCAAGGATTTCAGCCAGGTTTTTTCCACACAAAAGTTGCATATCTACTTTGTTTTTCAGTACTGCCGAGTTACTAGCCGGGATAAAGGCCCGTTTAAACCCCAGGCGTGTGGCTTCTTTTAAACGCAAAAGGGCCTGGGTGACCGGGCGGATTTCTCCGGTCAGCCCAACTTCGCCAAAGACGATGCTTTCTTTAGGTAAGGGGCGGTCTAAATAACTGGTTACCAAGGCCAAGACCACGGCCAGATCTGCCCCGGGTTCAGTCAATTTTAAGCCTCCCACCACGTTTAAATAGATATCGCGGTTGTAAAAATTAAGGCCCAATCGCTTTTCTAAGATAGCTGCTAACATGGCTAGGCGTTGGGGGTCAAAGCCCACACTAGTACGTCGGGGTACAGCCAGGGGAGTATTGGTTACTAGGGCCTGAACTTCTACTAATACAGGACGCGTTCCCTCTATAGTGGCGGTAATTACAGAACCAGCTATGCCCATGGTACTTTGGGAAATAAAAATTTCTGAGGGGTTGGCCACTGGGCAAAGGCCCTTGTCGGTCATCTCAAATACACCGATTTCGTTGGTGGAACCAAAGCGATTTTTGACTGCTCGCAGGAGGCGAAAGGGGGCCCCTCTTTCGCCTTCGAAGTAGAGGACCGTATCAACCAGGTGTTCCAGGACACGTGGCCCGGCCAGGGCCCCTTCTTTAGTGACGTGGCCCACCAAAAAAGTGGCTATGTTTTTCCCCTTGGCCACGTTCAGTAATCGCGCGGCACATTCTCGTACTTGGGCCACACTACCCGGGGCAGAGGTGATTTCAGGGAGAAATACCGTTTGAATAGAGTCCACCACCAATACTTTGGGTTGCAGTTGTTCCACCGCGGCCAGGGCAAGTTCAAGATTGGTTTCGGCCAGTAGGTAGATTTGTGCTGCCTCTACGCCCAGGCGGTGAGCGCGAATCTTTATTTGTTCTGCAGATTCCTCCCCGGATAGGTAAAGTACCTTGCCACAGGTCTTAGAGATATTATGCATTACCTGTAAAAGCAGGGTTGATTTACCAATTCCTGGATCTCCCCCAAGCAAGACCAGGGAACCAGGGACCAACCCACCGCCCAACACCTGATCCAGCTCGTAAAGGCCTGTAGAGAGCCTTTTAGAGGGAGACGAGACCAGCTCGGTTAAGGGTAAGGGGGTAGGAGGGAGGGTGGAAGTCACGCTTGGGGTGGTTCTTGTCTCCTCGACCAAACTATCCCACTGTCCACAGGCAGGACAGCGGCCCAGCCATTTAGGTGAGCGATAACCACAACTTTGGCAGACAAATTGCGTACGTTTTTTGGTCATTTGGTCAAGATGTATATTCTTTTAATATCTGTTTAAACTCTTGGTAAGAAGGGATCCCCTTTCTTCCGTAGTCTCTCAGGGATAAGGCAGCCAGTTTTACGCCTACGTGAGCGGCCTTTTCCACCGGTAGACCGGCGGCCAGAGCAGCCAGTACGCCGGCATCGAAGACGTCCCCCGCGCCTGTATTATCCCGTATTTCAGACACCCTAAAAGAAGGTATCGATTTTGTTTGTCCTTTTTGCCATACTTGGGCGCCTTCTGCCCCCTTCTTTAGAAAGATAGAGTTGATTCCCTGTTGACTCAATTTTTCGGGACTGGTTTTTAGAATAGATAGTTCTTGTTTAGTGATAAATAGGTAAAAGGTCCGGGCCAAAATAGGTTTTAAAGACCTTAGTCCCCAGGAGGCATATATCTCCCCGGGGTCAAAAGAGATAGGGCCTTGGTGCCTTTGGACCAGGGCACAATGAAAAGATAGTCCTTCTTTAGATACAAAGGAGCTTAAGTGCAGCCACCCTTTCACCATAGGTATCGGCTGGTAGACAAGACTTTTTTCGTCCGTGTGAGGACACACAACAATGGTCCGGTCCTTTTTATGGTCTAGGAGGATCAGAGAACAGCTTGTTTGTCCTTTACGCCATATGTGGGAAAGGTCTATACCCTCCAGTTCAGCCAGGGCCAGATCACCTTCTTGGTCATTGCCCACCAGTCCGATAAAGCCGCAGGGGAAGCCCCACTTCTTTAGGGCGTAAATAGTATTTGCCGCCGAGCCCCCTCCGCACCGGCCCAAAAATTTTGCCTCCTGCTCCAGGTCCTTACGTAAGCGTTCCAATTCTTTTCTACTACACCAAACTTCACCCCCGGGTATTAGGGACCTTTTACCCAGGCTAAAGCGCCTCAAGTCTTCTACTTCGTAAAAATAGTCAATATTAAGGGCCCCGGAGCCCCAAAACCTGATCTCTCCCGTGGACATGTGTCCTCCTTAACCGTATATTCGTATGACGTTTTTGGGGGCCATACAAACTAGCTGTTCGTAGGGATCGACCTTGGGGGCAGCTACCGGCACCGCCAATATTTCGGCCTTGGCTTTAGGGACAAGGTGTCCCATCTGGGGTCTCTTCAGGGCTTCTGCTCCCCACAAGGTGGCCATTTTCACGAGGATTTGCGGGGCAATTTGGGGGAAAAACCGGTGCAAGGTCTCCATTTCCGCAAAGATAGAGAGCTTGTCGTTGCTGGCCAGGCTGTCTGTGCCTATACAGGGTTTGAGGCCCAGGTCCAGCATTTTGTCTAAGGGAGGAAGTCCTACGCCCAAATAAGTATTGCTGCGGGGGCAAAGACATGGACGGGCCTGAGCTTCGGCCAATGTCTCTAAATCGTTTTGGGAGACATGGACTGTGTGGACACAAATGGTATCGCGATCAAGCACCCCAAGGTGTTTTAAATAGCCTATCGGGCTCAATCGGGGGACCCTAAATCGGGGGTTCCATTGTTTACGTTCTTCGAGTAAGAGACGTAAAGGGCCTTTGCCCTCCTGCAAGAAGACAACCTCTTCGGGAGACTCAGCTACGTGTATGGAAAAGGGCAGATGGTAGCGCTTGGTCCAGATCTTTATAGCTTGCAAGAGTAGGGGAGAAACAGTGTAGGGGGCATGTGGGGCTAGACTAAAGAGGAGTTTTGTGGAGGAGTGTTGGTGTTGTAAAAAATCTTTTAGGGAGCTAGTGCCTTTAAAATCGATTATTTCTCTAAAAAAAACGGCCTGCATAGGGCCATCGTGTAAGATACCTATGGTGATACCGGTGTTTCCTACTTCTCCCACCAGGCCAATCCCTTCTTTCCACATGTCTTGCAAGGCCTTATAAGCGGCCTTTTGGGTCTGCTCTACAGAGACTTCGCTACGTTGACGGATAAGACTACGGACCCAGTTTACAAAGGAACCAGAGGGGATAAGGCGCCACTTCAAGGCAGATAATTCCAGATGGGTATGTACATTGACTAGGGCCGGCAAGACAATTACTTCCCCCAGGTCGTAACGCCGGCCAGAAAAGACCTTTTTTAATTCACGCCAACGTCCTACACGTATTACCTCACCTTGGGCCAGAATGATGCCGCCGTCTTCGATTAAGGGCTCCTTTAAAGGGAGTATAAACTTAGCGCGGTAAAGAGTTGGTTCCCGAAAGGATATTACCTGCACTATTGGTCCTCAAGGAGCGTATAGTCCATCTTGCGGCGTCGGGGTACATAGCCGGCGTCGCGAATAATGGTTTCAATTTGTTCTATAGAGAGTCGATGGGCTACCCCGGCTGCCGCCACCACATTTTCTTCGATCATAGTACTGCCGAAATCGTTGGCTCCAAACTCCAAGGCCACTTGGGCCACTTTAGGTCCCTGGGTGACCCAAGAGGCCTGGATATTGGGAATATTGTCCAGGTAGATGCGCGCTAAGGCCACCATTTTGAGATATTCTACCGGTAAGGCCTTAGGGGTACAGAGGGCGGTATTTTTTCCTGGTTGAAAGGGCCAACTAATAAAGGCCGTGAATCCACCGGTTTCATCTTGGAGAGCTCGAATACGGTTGAGGTGTTCAATACGGTCTTCTATGGTCTCAATGTGGCCGTACATCATGGTGGCGGTAGTTTTTAACCCTAGCTGGTGGGCTACACGCATCACTTCTAGCCAATCTTTGGTTTTGCATTTGTTAGGAGATATTTTTTGACGAATCCGGTCTACCAATATTTCGGCCCCACCTCCAGGGATAGAATCTAAGCCCGCCTGCCTTAAGCGTTTTAATACCTGCTTTATCTCTAACCCCGAAAGCCGGGCGAAATGGTTGATCTCCGGGGGGGAAAAACCATGGACGTGGATCTGGGGAAAACGGTTTTTTATGTAACTTAGCATATCTTCGTAGAATTCTAGGGGTAAGTCGGGGTGCAAGCCCCCTTGCAATAGGATCTGTACCCCACCAAGGGCCAAGGTCTCTTCTATCTTTTGGGCCAGTTCTTCTTTGGAGAGCACAAAACCTTCGGGATGCCCAGGGGGTTTATAGTAGGCGCAAAATTTACAGCCCGAAAGACAGATATTGGTATAGTTTATGTTCCGATCAACAATATAAGTTACTATACGCTCGGGGTGAATCCGAAACCGTATTTCACGCGCCAGGGCCCCTAGGGTAAAGAAGTCGGCCTTGTTCCACAAGACAAGGGCTTCTTCGGGATTAATACGTTGGCTTGCTCTGATCTTAGAAATAATTTCGTTAAGCTCCATAATTCAAGTGGTAGCAGGCCCTCGGCCCTACGTCAATGGGCGCCAAGGCTCTCACCAAATTTCGTATTTGAGTTAAGCCGAAAGGCATGAGTTTTTGAGGATCTTGTGCAGGATTAATTGGTGCAAAACTGGCCTAAAGGCACGGATTTTTTCGTTGCCCCTTTGGGGATGGACTCTGTTAGTCAACAACACAATGATGACTTCTTTTTCCTTATCTATCCAAAAAGAGGTCCCTGTGAAACCCAGGTGCCCTACAGCATCGGGCGCGATAAGGTCTCCGGCACTAGAATGTTTTGGGCTTGGACGGTCAAACCCCAGGGCCCTTTCCCCGGGCTTTCCCCAGTCCCAAAAAGTCTTGACCACAGGGGTGAGGGGAAAGCAGTGTTTTTCACCTTTATAAAACTGCCAGAGTCTTAGGAGCAACGTCATGACCGCTTCGGCGGAACCGAAAAGCCCTGCTTGACCTGCTACCCCTCCTATAACCCAGGTGTTTTCATCGTGTACCTCTCCGCGAAGTAATTTGCCCCGCCAAGGGCAATATTCGGTAGGGGCTATGTCTTTACGGGCCATTTTTCTCCTGGGTAAGAAGAGGAGGGTTGGCTGCTGATCAGGAAATAGATATCCCAAGGCTTGGTCAAAGAGGAGGGCAAGGTCTTTACCAGTTTTCCTTTCCAGGAAACACCCCAGGATGTAGAAGCCCAAGTCGGAATATATTTCTTTAAGGCCCACGGGGTAGGCGGGGGGTTCATCCAGGATCCACTGCATAAGGATTTCTTTCCTTTGGGCCAGGGGGTACTCTATCAGCCGGGCAAAATAGGGTCGGTAGGCGGGCAAGCCTGCCCTATGGCTCAATAAGTGCCATACTTGTACCTCTTTAAACCATGGGGGGCCGCCTAGTACTTCGTAGGGGCGATCTTCCAGAGACAATTTCCCTTGGGCCAAAAGGAACATGGTTGCCAAAGAGGTAGCCAGAGGCTTGGTAAGCGAGGCCAAATCATAAACGGTGTCCGGGTAATTGGTTTCGAGGCGGGGGTAAAGGGCCCGCCACCCAAAGGCCTCTATAAGGCACTTGTCTCTGTGCCAGACCGCAAGGACCGCCCCGGGGAACACGCCTTCTTGGACCCCACGGGCCATTAGGGCCCTTATCTCCAAGTCAAAATTATATCTCGTGTCGCTTACAAAATTCGATCTGCTGGAGCAGTTTTTCCAGGTCATGGGTGCCAAAGGTGTACTTTTGACGGCAGAAGTCACAGGTGATTTCTACCGGTTCTTTCCTCTGGATAAGCCTCTGGATCTCTTCGGGGCCCAAGGCAATCAAGGCCCTTTCTACCCGTTCGCGAGAGCACCTACACTTATAGGTGAGGGGGCGTTTTTCGATAATATCTATCTCTTCACCAAAGATGCGCTTTAAAATCTCTTCTGGGGATAGGCCTTCCCTCAGGAGGCTGGTTACCGGGGGCAGATCCATAAGGATCTTTTCGATGCGGTCGATCTCCTCGGTGGTAGTTTCGGGCATGGTCTGGATGAGAAAACCTCCGGCTGCTGTTACGGTGTTATCTTTGTCTACAAATACCCCCAAGGCCACAGCCGAAGGTATTTGTTCTGATACAGTTAAATAGTAGCTTAGGTCTTCGGCGATCTCTCCGGAGACGAGCTGGGTGGAGCCTTGGTAGGGTTCTTTGAGGCCAAGGTCACGGGTTACCGAGAGGTAGCCTTGTTTGCCCACGGCTTGGCCTACCAGTAGTTTGCCTTTTTGAGGGGTGAGATGGATGTGGGGGCGTTGGACGAGGCCCCGCACGTTACCTTGCGCATCGGCTTCGGCCAGTATCTCCCCCAGGGGGCCGCCCCCGTTTATCTGGATCATTAAACGCCCGGTCTTGAGGTCTGCCCCAAGGAGGGCCGCTGCGGTAAGGGCCCTCCCTAGGGCCGCGGTGGCGGTAGGGGCTGTACCATGGCGGTTTTTGGCTTCTTCGACGATGTCTTTGGTATCGGCGGCAAAGACGCGAAAGGTGCCCTTTTGCGTCAAGCCACGCACTACATAACTCATAGGTCCTCCTGGGCTGTGTTCAGGGCCTTAATCAATTCTTTGGAGCGTTGGGTAGCAGCTACTACGGCCTCCATGGCCAGACCGCATAGGCCCCCTTTAGCCAAGACTTCCACCCCAGAGATGGTTGTCCCTCCAGGGGAGGTCACCATGGCTTTTATTTCGTAAGGGTTCTTCTGGGCCTCTTTGAGGAGTTTGGCCGTGCCCAACACCGTTTCCAGGGCCAGCTTTTCGGCCACCGGACGGGGTAATCCTACACGCACTCCGCCGTCAATAAGTCCTTCGATAAACATGGCTACAAATGCCGGGCCACTGCCTGAAAGGCCGGTAACGGCATCGAAATGTGTTTCCTCAAGTTCTATACACTCACCCAAGGCGGAAAGAATGGTCCGCGCCAGGGTTAGATCTTCGGAAGAGGCATATTTGCCAGGGGTATAGGCCGAGACCCCGGCCAGGACCAAGGCCGGCGTATTGGGCATGACCCTGATCACGCGGGTCCCTTTAGGCAACAGAGATTCCAAAAAACTTAAAGGGATCCCGGCAGCTATAGAAATAATTAAGGGGTTGGTCTCCTTGACGGTTAAAGCAATTTCTTTCAAGACCATAGTTATCACCTGGGGCTTTACCGCCACAATCACTATGTCTGACCTTTTTATGAGCTCTTTGTTGTCGGCAATTATCTGTATGTCGGGGTAGGTTTGGCCAAGATAAGCGCGCCTTTCAGCCAGGGGTTCCGAAACGATTATATTTTCTGGAGATATAATCTCGGCGGCCAAAAGGCCTTTAATAATGGCTTCCGCCATTTGTCCCCCACCGATAAACCCTAAATTTTTGTTTAAAACCATCTTATTCCTCCTTATGGGGGTTATTGCAGACCTTTTTAGGGTAGCACTATTTGGTCTATAGCTAAAGATAGGATTATAATCGTACTCGTCGCTCCTAGAGCATAGGTAATTTTTACATTTTATTCAAAAAAAGACGCAAAAATGTCCTAGAAGCCCGCGCGGGGGCAGATCTTATAAGGATCAGAGAAGGGGAAGTTCAATGAAGAGGAGACGTTATGGCAATGTTTTAGACCGTATAGGTCGTACTCCCTTAGTGCCTGTTCGGCGTATTTCTACTAACCCCAAGGTAAAGATATACGCCAAGATAGAGAGTGTTAATCCTGGGGGCTCTATCAAAGATCGTATAGCCCTTTCTATGATAGAAGCAGCCGAGGAAAGTGGGGAACTAGATCATAAAAAGACCGTGATTGAGGCTTCAAGCGGTAACACTGGTATAGGTTTGGCCTTGGTGTCGGCGGTAAAAGGTTACCGTTGTCTTATAGCTATGAGCGAATCGGCCTCTTTGGAGCGACGCAAGATCATGCGCGCCTTTGGTGCAGAACTGTTACTTACCCCCGCAGAGAAGGGTACCGACGGGGCCATCGAAGCGGTTTATGAATTGGCGCGAAAATATCCGGAAAAATACTATTTGACCGATCAATTCAACAACCCGGCCAATTGGCAGGCCCATTACTATGGTACAGCTCCGGAGATTTGGAAAGACACGCAAAAAAAAGTGACCCATGTGGTGGCAGGCATGGGCACTACCGGCACTTTAATGGGGCTGGCCCGCTATTTTCGAGAAAATACCCCTGTTCAAGTTATTGGCGTGGAGCCTTACCCTGGCCATCGCTTGCAGGGCTTAAAGAACCTCAAAGAATCTTATCCTCCGGGGATATTCGATAAAAGACTGCCTCACCGTATAATTCATGTAGAAGACGAAGAGGCCTGGGAACTTACCCGCCGTTTGGCGCGTGAAGAGGGCCTTTTTGTGGGTATGAGTTCTGGGGCTGCTTTGGCCGGTGCCCTTAAAATAGCCAAAGAGCTCACGGAAGGCTTTATAGTAGTAATTTTCCCCGACGGGGGGGAACGGTATCTCTCTACAAATTTGTGGTCTTTTGAAGAAAAAGAGCCCACGGGGATCCGTTTTACCAATACCCTTATCCGGCGTAAGGAGCCTTTTTGCCCCTTACAACCGAAAAAGGTAGGTATATACACTTGTGGACCTACGGTACACAGGAGGCCTCACCTTGGTCTTTATAGGCGCATGGTTACGGCTGATCTACTGCGTCGCTTTTTAGAATACAAGGGTTTTGAAGTCACCCACATTGTAAATATCACGGATTTTGACGATAAGACCATTCAGTCTGCCGAAGAGGAAGGTCTGGATTTGGCCGCTCTTACCGATAAATATTCCCAGGCCTTTTTTGAAGACCTTCAAAAATTGAGGATTTTACCGGCTACCGTTTTCCCTCGAGCCAGAGAGCACGTGGAAGACATGATTGCCCTGGCTCGTATACTCTTGCAAAAGGGCTTTGCGTATGAGAAACACAGCTCCGTATATTTTGATGTGTCTAAACTTTCCGACTACGGTACCTTGGCCAAAATAGACCTTTCGAAATTAAAGGCCGGCGTCACCGTAGACTTAGAAGAATATGAAAAGGACAGCCCCTTGGACTTTACCCTATTTAAACGCACCACCCTTTACGAGCTCAAAAAGGGGCTTTTTGTAGAGACAGAATGGGGAAAAGTTCGGCCTGGTTGGCACATCCAATGTGCAGCCATGGCCATGAAGTATTTAGGGGAGACCTTTGATATTCATACAAGCGGGACAGATTTGATCTTTCCCCATCATGAAGACGAACGGGCCATCGCCAAAGCCGTTACGGGAAAAGATTTTTGCCGCTATTGGTTGCATACGGCCTTGGTCCTGGTAGAAGGTAAAAAGATGTCCCACACCGCAGGCAACGCTATTACCATCCCCGAAATCTTGGCCAGGGGCTATTCTGGCCGTGAGATCAGGTATTTTTTGTTGCGTACCCACTATAGAAAACCCCTTAATTTTTCTTGGTCAGCCCTGGAGGCGGCACGGCGCTCCCTGGCCAATTTAGATCTCTTTTGGGCCCTTTTGGTTCGCGAACCTAGTAGCAAGAAAGAAGCGGGCCTTGTTCCAGCCTTAGAGAAGATGCTTCGTGACTTTGAGGAGGCTTTGGAGGACGATCTTAATGTATCTGCGGCCCTGGCAGCCCTCTTCGAATTTATACGCAAGGCCTATCCCCTGTTGGCCCAGAAGGGGCTTTGTGCCTCTGAAGTACAGAAGCTAAACGATGTGTTCCAAAAGATAGATACCGTGTTGTGTATAATACCCAGGGTACAGGTGGTAAGGGACGAAGAGATAGATAAGATCCTCAAACAACGGGAGGAGGCCCGCGCGGCAGGAGACTTTGCTACCGCTGATAATTTGCGGGAAAAGCTACAAAGAAAGGGATTAAAAGTAATTGATACTCCTCGGGGCACGGTGGTTTGTTGTCTAAAAGATGAATAGCCTCTGTGTGACCATCGAAAAACTAGTTTATGGGGGAGATGGCCTGGCCCGCTTACCTGATGGACAGATAGCTTTTGTACCCCAAGTCCTCCCTGGTGAACAAGTACGCATTCAGATAGTCCAAAAGTTTGGAGATTATGTATGGGCCAGGCCGGTGGAGATCCTCTCTCCAGCGCAAAAACGGCAGGAGCCCCCCTGTAGTTATTATCCAGCCTGTGGGGGGTGTCAGTGGCAACACATTGCCTATCCGGCTCAACTAGAGTTTAAATTACAAATATTTAAAGAGACCCTTTCTCGCTTAGCTGGTCTGGGGACAGTACCTATTGAAGGTGTTCATCCTTCTCCAAGACCATTAGGCTATAGGCATCGGCTACAGTTTCATGTACACAGTGCTACTGGTGCCTTGGGTTTTTTAAAGCGCCGTTCCCACGATTTGGTCCCTTTACGTTCTTGTGCCTTAGCCACTCCGGAAATAAACCAGGTGATGTCTGTATTGCCCGACTTACCGGCATGGAAACGCCTGCATCCCTATGTAAAACGTCTAAACTTAGGGACCTCTCTAGCCGAGGGCTTGGTTACCATGCTTTTGTGGATCAAAGTAGAACCGCGCAAAGAGGATCTGTGGGAGATCTTTGAGGCCCTACCTGTATTGAAGGCTATCTTTTACTGGGTAAGGGGCCGTTTCCCTATAGGGCCCATTCCCGAAGAGGCCCCAGACAACGGTGTGCGTTTGTTTCCGGTCCCCCCTAATATAAGTGGCCAGAAAGAGGAGGTTTTTTTCCAGGCGGCTCCAGGCGTGTTTGTACAGAATAATTGGGAAATAAATCTTTCGCTTATTGAGTACGTACGTAAGATAGCAGGCCTTAGTCCAGGAGAAGAAGTCTTAGACCTGCACTGTGGTATGGGTAATTTCCTGTTGCCTTTGAGCCTTTTAGCGCGAGGGGGTAAAGGGGTGGACACTGATCCACGGGCCATAAAAGATGCGCGGGCTAATGTTGAGCGGTGGGGCCTTGAGGGCAAGCAGGTGCATTTTGAAGTATTTTCGGCCATGGAAGCCCTTTTGGAGTGTCTCAAACTGGGGGAAGTCTACCCACTGGTCTTACTTGACCCGCCTAGAGGGGGTTGTAAAGAACTGTTGCGCTTTTTGCCTGATATCGCCATAGATCGTCTGCTTTACGTGTCTTGCGACCCCCCAGCCCTGGCCCGCGATCTAAAAATCCTTATAAAGCAAGGGTTTTGCGTAGAATGTATTAAGGTGTTTGACATGTTTCCCCAAACTTATCATTCAGAAAGCGTTGTCCTCCTTAGAAGGGCTTAATAAGGGTGACATTTTCTACATACATGCCCCCCATATACGTCTCCGATAAGGAGAAACCTGTATTTTGAACCATGGGGGTTGTGACAGCTGGTACACCCGAATTTCCTTCCTTTGCGTATAGGATCTTTGGGTCCTATAAGAGGATGGGTCTTTAAGGGGTGGCCGCGTTTTAGGCCCTGTAATTTAAGGTGACACCTGGTACACCATAGGTTAATCGGCCCCTGGTGTAGCTGATAACGGTAATCTGAAGCATGAGGGTCATGGCAAGCTGTACACCCTAAACCCACTAAAATGCCGTGTACATGGATTTGGGGAGACCTCTGCAGATAGACGGCCTTGTCTCGGTGACAACTGGTGCAGATCTGCCCGTGGGCACTGGCTGTGAGTTCAAAGGGGTAGGGTCCTGCGTGGGGGTTGTGACAAGCCGTACAGTCTCCAGTAGCCACAGGGCCGTGAACGTGTTTCTTGCGGTAAAAATGCTTGGCGTTTACGTGACACTGAGTGCAGAGATCTAAGGGTTTGCCGGCAAAAATGCGTATATGCCCCCTTTCTTCATGACAGAACCGACATAACCAGTTGGCCGCGGGGGGATGCTTACTATACCCCTTGGGAAAAAGTCTTTGGTGGCAAGAAATACACTGCGGATCAAACGGGCCATATAATACAGGGTTTATTTTGACCCCTTTAGGTATACGATCGGTATGACATTTGGCACAAGGTTGAGGGTTTACTTTATAGCGGTGGAAGAAAAAGACAGAGGAGTCATTGGTATTGAGGAGAAGCAAACTCTGTAGGACCTTATATTTTATAGTAAATTCTTTATCGTAAGGTTTTATAACAATATTATTTTCTCCGGGGTTGAGGCGCAATAAAAAGTGTGGGTAATATGTGCCGAAAAACTCCCATATGCCTTTAGGTGATATTTCTCCCTCTGAAGTTTTTAGACGTATTTGAGAAGCTTTTTTGTCTTTAGTGCTTAATACTACGGTGATAATTCTTCGACGGGCCAAAATAGTAGAGCCTGGAGTAGGCACTAATATTCGAATATTGTCAGCATAAGCTAACGTTCCCCATATCCAGAAGATAATAATTGCTAATGATATCTTTTTCACTTTTCTCCTCTATAAAGGGTTATTTTTTAGTAATTTATAGGCTTTTTTGTATTCTTGTAGTGCCTGTGTATATCTTTTTTCTTGTTCGTATAGTTCTCCTAGAGCAAAATGTATTTCTGGGTTTTGGTTGTTATGTAATAGTAATTCTTTTAATCTATTTATAGCTTGTTTTGTGTCTCCTTGTTTTGCAATTGCCCTGGCCAAACATATTTCTCCTTTTAGAGATTTTATATGTTTTAGACTAATTTTGAGTTCATGTATAGCTTGTTTGATGTTTCCTTCTTGTAGATAAATACATCCTATAGCTATATGGGCTTTATATAGTAATGGGTTTAGTTCAAGGGCTTTTTGGAATTCTTTTATTGCTTCTTTGGGCATTCTTCTTTTAAGCATAATTTTTCCCATATTAAAATAACGATCAGCCATTTTTTCTTTAGTGGTTTTTTGTTTTATTTTTGAGTTTTTGGTATCTTTTTTTATACTATGCTTCTCTCCCATAATTGTTTGTATTTTTTCTTTTATTTTTTTTATTAAATAATGACTATATGCTTCGCCTTCTACTATTTTGCCCTGTTTATCAATTATTAAAACTGATGGCATGACAAATATACCCAGAGCTTTATAAGCTTCTTTATGTCTATCTACATAGATAGGATAGTTTGTTTTTGAGGATTTAACTACTTCTTCTATTGTTTTAAGGTCATCATTTTGTACATTTATGCTTATAAAGCGTACTGCTCTTTTCTTTAAAAACGGCTCTGTTTTACGAAATTCCTGAAGTATTTTAATAGTTCTTTCTTTTTTGATAGGGAGATCAGCTCCCCAGAAAAACAAAATACTTAATTTGCCTCTTAGGTTTTCACTACACAATTTTTCTTGGGTTGTTAGAGGATAGACACAGAAATGGGGGAGAGGAAGCCCCTTCTTTACGTTACGGAAAGGAAAGGCCCCTTGGGTCTGACGCGCACATAAAAATAAGAAACTCATTATAATAAAAAGCATTAAATTTTTAGGGCTAAACATTTCTATGCCTCTCCTTTTTTAACCGTCAATTTTAGCACGATTTTTTTTAGATGTTCAACAATTATGAGCTTAGAAGTTCGTCCTTTTGCTAAGAAAATGAAAATTGATGATATTTGAACATCTTCATGGCCAAGAAATGGAGCAATCTAGTCTCGTTATGCGGGCAGTTTTGTCCTTTCCTTGCGCTAGTGAAAAAATTTATTTGTAGAAATTTGTGAATTAATCAACTTAGGTATTTTTTTTGGAAAATCTTTTGATTTTAGGTTAATATTTCTATATGGGCAGGAGGTGTTTTATGCTTAAAGAACATAAAATAATGCCTTTTTTGGGGATAATAATTTTTCTGTTCTTTTTGAATTTATCTTCTCCTGTATTGGCAGCGGTTAAGATAAAAATTGTTTCTCCTCCTAATAAGGTGTGGGTTGAGGAGAAGAATATTTTTTTAGCAGGGCGTATTGAAGGAAATTTGGTAAATAAATACCACAAAGTTAGCATTAAAGGTGTAAGAATTGTTTCGCCCAAAGATAGAAAAGTCTTGGTCAAATATGGGGCTTTTGGGGCCATTATACAACTACGTGATGGTCTGAACAAGATTAAGCTAAATATTGATGGCACTCAGGCCCAAATAGAAGTTTTTTATCTATCATCTAAAGCCCAACAAAGGGGAAAGACGCCTCCTAAAGGCTTTAGACACTATTATGTACATCCGTCTCCTCAATTATTATCTTGCCGACAATGTCATTTTTTTAGCCAGGACACCTTTGTTTTTGAGCGTCGATTACCTACTCCGGCCAACTGTACTACGGGTAACTGCCATTCAAATATGGGCAAAGCCCCCTATGTACACGGGCCAGTAGGGGCCAAGGTGTGTATAGCCTGTCACAATCCCCATGGATCTTTTGAAGAATTAGAATTGCAAAAGACGGGTCCGCTACTTTGTTTTTCTTGTCATCAAGAGAAAAAGAGTGAATTTTCTAAAGAAGTGGTCCACGCGCCCGTGGAAGAAAGTTGTATTGATTGTCATGACCCTCATCAATCTTCCATGCGCTTTCAGCTAAAGGCCGAAGGTAATAACGTTAGTAATCTTTGCTTTAATTGTCACGATAAAGAAGTGTTTACAAAAAAATATGCACATGGTCCAGTGGCTTTGGGTGACTGTATAGCGTGTCATTATCCCCATGCTTCTGACTATAATGCTTTATTGGTAGCACCTGAAGAAAAAGGTAAGTTATGTTTTCAGTGCCATCAGGATAAACAAGAAGAATTTCAGATGAAATATAAACATGAACCAGCTATAGAAGATTGTAATTTATGTCATAATCCTCATAGTTCCAATACACGCTATCAATTGGTAAAACCCCAGGGCAAACTATGTAAATCTTGTCATGGTGAATTAAATCCAGAAGTTTACCAGGCAATCCAAGACAAGTATCCCCATAAACCTGTTAAAGACAACCACTGTACTGCTTGTCATCGCCCACATGCTTCCAATTATGAGTTGCTGTTGAAAAATGATACCAAAGATTTATGCTTTTCCTGTCACCAGGAATTAGGAAGTTATATCAGAGCAGCTAAATATAAACACGGGCCTGTTCAGACAGGTGATTGTGTTGCTTGTCATAATGTCCATGGTTCTAAATATGTTTCCTTATTAATAAAATATTTCCCTCCCAAATTTTATATGGATTATAAGCCGGAAAACTATGATTTATGTTTTAGCTGTCATAATAAAGATATAGCCCGCACTCAATTTACGGATATACTTACTAATTTCCGAGATGGGGAATTAAATCTACATTACAAGCATGTACATCGCAAAAAGGGTCGTAGCTGTATAGCCTGTCATGATCCTCACGCCAGCAATCAACCCAAACACATTCGTTATGAAGTTCCTTTTGGCATGTGGGCCTATCCCATTAGGTTTACCAAGACCCCTACGGGAGGGTCATGTGTGGTGGGGTGTCATGCCCCCAAAAAATACGATCGTGTACATCCCGTCTTTTGGAGATCGGGGGCAAGACCAACCAAGTAAAATAAGGTCCTTTAGGAACTGGCGGGGGTTATAGCCCCGTTGCGCATGATAAACTCCTGTTTGGTCTGCGGTGGGGCAATTTTTTCCGTGTGTAGATATAAAACCGGATAATAACTCCCGTTTTTTTCCATGGTGTGCCTTTCCATATTTATGATCTTAAAACAATCCTGGGCAGCGTATATACCGTTTTCGGTGTAAATGAGCAGTTGTCCCTTTTCGTCACGAACAGGGTTCCATTGATCTTGCCCTACGAAAACCCAATGATTTTTAGCCTTGCACACCAAGTCTACCCCCCGCTGTAGTTGGCTCTTTACTATCTCTTTAAAGGGGTCTTTGGGGGCGGGGGTTTTTTGGGCTTTGGACGGTTTGGTTTGTACAGCAGAGACCTTTTGCGCGGAAAAATAATACCAACTGCCTACTCCAAGCCCTAATAATAAGATAATGCTTATGATGAAGATGAAAGCCCTCATGTTATCTTCTCCTTTTCTTTATTCAAAGCCTATATAAAAAATAGGTATCAATATGCTTGTCAATTTCCATCGAAAAAATTTGTTCCCAGCTTTAAATAAGTTGGTTAATTTTTCCCAAAATTTAGGCAAATTTTGGCCTAACTTTCTTGCCCCAAGAGGTCAAAGCCCTATATCAATAACCAAAGGCCTTGGGGGCCAGGTTTGGTCTAAGTATACAATATATTGTGGTTTTAATTTGATTGACATCCATTATAGAGTGGTTTACGCTATAGTCGCCTCGACAAGCCTATCAGGAGGAAGAGATGGAACCATTGGTTCGCAAAAGAGACGGAAGTTTTGTGCCTTTTGATCGCCGAAGGATCATAAATGCTGTTTTTAAGGCGGTAAAGGCCGTAGGCCAAGATGATCGTGCTGTCGCGGAACGGGTGGCTGACGATGTGGCGGTCAAGCTTTACCGGAGCTTTTTCAAGTTTGGCAACGTCCCTCATGTAGAACAGATCCAGGACATAATCGAAGACACCCTTATTGGCCATGGTCTTAGTGAGGTGGCCAAGGCTTATATCCTGTATCGTGAAAAGCGCAAACAGGCGCGTGAGATCGGCAAGGCCATTGTTGACGGCGTCAACCTCATTGAGGAATACCTCACCCGGGAGGACTGGCGGGTCCAGGAAAATTCCAACATGAATTATTCCCTACAGGGGCTAAATTTTCATATTTCTTCTTCGGTGGTGGCCCGTTATTGGCTTACCAAGCTTTATCCCGCCCAGATAGAAGAGGCCCATCGCGAGGGAGATTTTCACATCCACGATTTGGGTATTTTGGCCTCTTACTGTGTAGGTTGGGATTTGTATGACCTGCTCTTACGCGGTTTTGGTGGGGTGCCAGGTAAGGTAGAATCACGTCCAGCCAGACATTTTCGAACGGCTTTGGGGCAGATAGTAAACTTTTTTTACACCTTGCAGGGAGAGGCCGCTGGGGCCCAGGCGTTTTCTAATTTCGACACGCTTTTGGCGCCTTTTGTGCGTTACGATGGCCTTTCCTATAAAGAAGTAAAGCAGGCCTTACAGGAGTTTCTCTTTAATGTAAATGTCCCCACCAGGGTGGGCTTTCAGACTCCCTTTACCAACCTTACTATGGACCTCAAAGTGCCAGAGTCCTTTAAAGATCAAGCGGTAGTGGTGGGGGGGAAGTTGCGCGGGGAGACCTACCAGGAATTTCAGCCCGAGATGGACATGATTAATAAGGCCTTTTGTGAGCTCATGATGGCGGGAGACGCCAAAGGCCGCATTTTTACCTTCCCCATCCCCACCTATAACATTACGCAAAATTTTGCTTGGGATAACCCGGCCCTTGAACCCCTCTGGGAAATGACTCGTAAATACGGCATTCCTTATTTTGCCAACTTTGTTAATTCCGATATGAATCCAGATGATGCCCGTTCCATGTGTTGCCGGTTGCGTCTGGACAACCGTGAGCTCAAAAAGCGCCAAGGCGGGCTTTTTGGTTCGGCCCCCCTTACAGGCTCCATAGGGGTAGTAACGTTGAATATGCCGCGTTTGGCCTATCTCTCTACTTGTGAAGAAGAATTCTTTGACCGTCTCTCTGCCCTTATGGAGCTGGCCAAGATCTCCTTGGAGATAAAACGCAAAATTATAGAAGATTTTACCGACAAGGGGCTTTACCCCTACTCCAAGGTCTATCTTTCCCAGGTAAAGGAGCGTACGGGCCGCTACTGGACGAACCATTTTGCTACCATTGGCATTATAGGTATGAATGAGGCGTGTCTCAATTTTCTAGGGGAGGCTATATATACCAGGGGGGGCAAAGAATGGACTTTAAAAGTATTGCGTTTTATGCGGGAAAAGCTTGCCGAATTTCAGGAAGAAACGGGCAACCTCTATAACCTAGAGGCCACCCCGGCCGAGGGGGCCAGTTATCGTTTGGCCAAGATCGACAGGGCAAAATTTGCCAATATCAAGACGGCCGGCACCAAAGATACCCCCTACTATACCAACTCTGTACACCTGCCGGTCAATTATACGGATGATATTTTTGAGATCCTTTCTCATCAAGATGACTTGCAGGTGCTTTTTACCGGAGGTACGGTGGTACACCTCTTCATAGGAGAAGAGATCCCCGATACCCAGATAGTAAAATCTCTGGTCAAGGCCATTGTGGAAAGGTTTCGACTCCCCTATTTTTCTATTACCCCCACCTTTTCTATTTGCCCGGTCCACGGGTATATTCCAGGTAAACACGAAGTATGTCCGTACCCCCACACCGATGAGGAGCTGGAGCGTTTTGGACAAGAGGTAGAGATTGACCCGCTAAATTTGGCGTTATTGGCCGAAAAGGCCTATCGTGAAACGTCTTAACAGAAAGTTAAAGGAGGTTTGGAGTCGTGGACAACAAAAAGAGTGTCTCAAGGCGTGTAAAAATAAAGGCCGTGCCTGTAGAGGTGTATTCGCGGGTGGTGGGTTATTTCCGCCCGGTACAAAACTGGAATAAGGGCAAACAACAGGAATTTGTAGAGCGCAAACATATTCCTGTCCAAAAGTTATCCCGGTCTGTTTAGGGAAATGGGCGTGAGCAAGAAGACAGACTCTACCGATTTTATCCTCTCCGCGGCGCGGGAGGTCTTATCTATAGAGATAGAAGGCCTTGAAGCAGTCAGGGCCAAGATAGGCCGTTCCTTTGCGGTGGCGGTGGAACTTATTTTGCGTATTCCAGGTCGTGTGGTGGTAACGGGCATGGGGAAAAGTGGTCTTATAGGGCGAAAGATCGTGGCTACCCTTTCCTCCACCGGGACTCCGTCGTTTTTTCTCCACCCGGCAGAGGCCCTTCACGGCGATCTAGGTATGGTGGTAAGCCAAGACGTGGTATTGGCTATATCTAATTCTGGTGAGACTGAAGAGGTGAATCGACTCTTGCCCACCCTTCGTAACCGGGGGCTCAAGATAATAGCCTTTACCGGTAGGCCAGAGTCTACTCTGGGCCGTTTGGCCGACGTGGTCCTAGACGTAGGGGTCCCCCGGGAGGCCTGCCCCCTAGGGTTGGCCCCCACCGCCAGCACTACGGCTGCTTTGGCCATGGGAGACGCTTTGGCCATGGTTTTGGCCAAATTGCGAGATCTACGTCCCGAAGATTTTCAGCGTAATCATCCTGGGGGAACCCTTGGTGAGCGTCTAAAGGTGAAGGTGTCACAGATCATGCTTACCGGTAAGGCCCTACCCATAGTGAGTCCTGAAATGACCATGAGCGAGGCCCTGCCTGAGATGAACGCCAAACGCCTGGGGTGTGTGTTGGTCTTGGATCATAGCGGTGTTTTGCTGGGGATCATTACCGATGGTGATCTGCGTCGGGCCATGGTGGCGTATGGAGACGTGCGTTCGCGTCGGGTAAAGGAGCTTATGACCCCTGACCCCAAGACCATACAGGAAGACCAATTAGCGGCTCACGCCCTAGAGCTCATGGAGCAAAACCTCATTACCGTCTTGCCGGTGGTGGACCGCCAGGGACACGTTAAAGGTATAGTCCATTTGCACGATATATTAGGAAAGGGCCAATTTCGTTTCACAGGAGTTTAAATATGAGAGAAATCAAAAAAGTTTATACCCTTACCAGGGAGTACCGGGGGTTGGCGGGAGTGGGGGGCCTGAAAGATGTAGCCCGTGAGTTGTCCGAAGCGCTTGTCCGGAAGGGCCTGGAAGTAACGGTGTTTTTGCCTCGTTATGGCTTTATAAACGCCAAGGAGAAGGGTTTTGAGGAAACAGGCATATCCTTTCTGGTGGATATGGACTATACCTATGAAGAACGGCGTGAGAAGGTCTTTCTCTGGCAACAAGAGATAAACGGTGTGCGGGTCTTTCTCATTGAGGCTGATCGTTACGCGGAAAAACTAGGCGTATATACCTATACTGAAGAAGAGGAAAAGAAAGAACCTTGGAAGAAGAAAGGCTCGGGACACTTTGATTATTTTGCCATGAATATCCTTTTGCAAAAAACGGCTCTGTGTACGGCTATCTATTTAGACGAAAAGCCGGATATCATGCATTGTCATGACGGTCATACAGCGGTAACGCCGGCCCTGGCGCGGGAGCTTATGGGGTTTCGCCATTATTTCCGCCAGGGGGGTTTTTTGATAACCATCCATAACGCCGGTTTGGGCTACCACCAAGATGTTGCTGATTTGCCCTTTGCCAAGGCCAATACCGGTCTTCCGTGGTGGGTGATCAACAATTCTTTGTTGCAGCAGTCGTTTGATCCCTTTATATGCGGGGCAAATTATGCGCTGATAAATACGGTTTCGGAGGAATATGCCCGTGAGCTTCAAGAGACAGACCTAGATGCCCACACAGGATGGTTGGGGCATGCCCTAAAAGAACGGGGCATAAAGCTTTATGGTATTACCAACGGTATTAATCCCGACGATTTTGACCCGCGTCAGCCGGAAAAGTTAGGTCTCCCTGCGGGTTTTGATCCCTCCCGGGGAGATTTGGCCGGTAAGGCGGTGTGTCGTGCAGAGCTGGTAAAGCGCATCCTTCAAAAGGATCTCCAGGTCAAGATATATGGTACTTTGAGGGATCAAGAAGGGGTCCCCTTGCTTACGGCGGTAAGTCGCCTTACCGAACAAAAGGGCATAGACGTCTTGGCTACGGCCCTACGCCTCCTCTACGAAGAGGGTGAAGATTTCCTTACCGTTATTTTGGGGACGGGGTCTCCCGAGATTGAAGAACGGCTTATTGCCCTTTGTCGCGACTTTTCCGGGAAGATGGTCCTGTTGCTGGGCTATGATCCAGGTCTTGCCAATCTGATCTACGCCGCTGGTGACTTTTTTGTCATTCCCTCCAATTATGAGCCTTGTGGGCTTACGGATTTTATGGCGCAACTGATGGGCAATTTGCCCATTGTTCGGCATACAGGGGGGTTGGTCAAAGTAAAAGACGGGTTTAACGGTTTTGCCTATAAAGAACAACGTCCCGAAGAGCTGGCCAAGGCTATCCAAAGGGCCTTTGAGGTCTACCGCCGTGAGCCGCAAAAGAGGCTTCAAATGATCAAGCAGGCTGTGGAACATATTTACGAAAATTATACCTGGGATAAGGTGCGTGAGCGTTATTTAGAACTTTATCGACAGGCCTTAAGCTACCGAGGACTTTAGACGACAGAGCTCCATTTCTCTCTTTAAGATGTAACGCATGAGGGGTTGGCGTTCTTTTTCGTTCAAAAAGAATTCTACCCCGTAAAACTCACGTCTATTACGTTTTTGTCGGCGTGCTATCCGCCCTCGTTTGATAAAAAGGGGCGGGTAGGGCTTAGAGGCCGACAGGTAAAGATCTAGGTGGATGTCGGATATTTCTGTCCCTCTAGGGAGTACTTCTTCGCCTTTTAGGCATATGGCCATGCCGTTACCGCTTATATCCAATATTTCGGCACACATCTGCCTTTTCCCCCAACGAAAGCGTGCCTTAGAAGAAGGGGGCACCTTTATACGGTAGAATCTTCGGCGTTCAAGGCGATAGATCTTCTTGGGCCGTGAGGTGTAGACGAATTTATGGTGCGTTTTGATGATATCTACCCGAAAGGAATGGATGATCTTAGAGGTGTCTTTGTATATGACCCGGGCCCTTTCTAAATGGGGATCCCAAGGGCGGGGCAGGTCAAAGAGCAACATGTCTTTTTTGATCTCCAGCAGTACCGTGGGGCCTGAGCGGAAGTCCGGGCTTACAAATTGTACCCATATGGACTTTTCTCGCAGCTCTTGCAATAAGAGCTCGATGAGCTCGGGGTTGGATGTAGCTTCGTAGCCTCCATCAGCAGGGTACCAATTCATGCCTTAGCCTCGGCCCAGTTTTTGCCCACCGCCAGGTTTACCACCAAAGGAACGGCAAGTTTTACTACGCCTTCCATTTTTTCTCGGACAATTCGTTGGATAACTTCAACTTCTTCTGGCGGTACTTCAAACAAGAGCTCGTCGTGGACCTGTAAAAGCATACGGGTCTTGAGCTTTTGTTGGGTTATTAGCCTATCAATGGCGATCATGGCCAGTTTGATAATGTCTGCGGCGGTCCCCTGAATAGGGGTATTGATGGCTGTACGTTCGGCAAACTCGCGGGCCACACGGTTAGGACTATTTATGTCTGGTAGAGGTCTTTTGCGCCCAAAAAGGGTAGTAACATAGCCTTTTTCGCGGGCCTGGGTCACTATCTCTTCCATGTATTTCTTAACTCCGGGGTAGCGTTGGAAATAGCGCTCAATAAAGGCCTTGGCTTCCTGGTGACCTATTTTGAGTTCTTTGGCCAGACCGTAAGGGCTCATGCCGTAAACAATGCCAAAATTTATGGTCTTGGCCATACGGCGCATGTCCGAAGTGACTTCTTCTGGGGCTATGCCAAATATTTCTGCCGCCGTGCGTCGGTGGATATCTTCGCCTTTTCTAAAGGCCTCGATAAGGTTCTTATCTGCCGAATAGTGGGCCAGGACCCGGAGGTCTATCTGAGAATAGTCTGCCGAGAGGAATAAGAACCCCTCTTCAGGGACAAAGGCCCGTCTAATGAGAGGTCCTTCCTGGCCTCGAGCAGGTATATTTTGCAGGTTTGGTTCACTGCTAGAAAGCCTCCCGGTGGCGGTGATGGTTTGGTTAAAAGAGGTATGGATACGGCCGGTTGCTGGGTGGACCAAACGGGGTAGGGCATCGACATAGGTCGATTTTAGCTTGGCCAGGGTCCGGTAACGTAATATGAGCTTGGGCAAGGGGTGTTGGTCCGAAAGGGCCTCGAGTACCTCGGTGTCTGTGGAGTGGGCCCGGGTCTTTTTGGTGCGTTTGACCGAGGGCAGTTTTATCTTTTCAAACAGTATGTAACCTAACTGCACACTGGAATTGAGATTAAATTTTTCTCCCGCCAGGGCATAAATTTTTTCTTCTAAGGTCTTTAGCTCCTGGGCCATCTGTTTTGACAGATTAGATAGGTAGCCAACATCAATGCGTATCCCGGCCATTTCCATACGGGCCAATACCTGAATCAGGGGGTGTTCTATTCGTTGGTAAAGCTCAAGTAGTCCTTCTTCTTGCATTTGGGCCCAGAGTTTTTCGTAGAGCAAATAGGTTACATGGGCATCTTCACAGGCATAAATGTAGGCCTTTTTTAGGGGTACGGCGGCAAAATTTTCGTCCTTGGAGAGGGAGGAGGTGACTTCCTTATAAGAAATCATGTGGTGGCCCAGTATCTCTTCGGCTAGCTCGTCAAGGGCATGGGAGTGGCGGGTGGGGTTTAACACATAGGAGGCCACCATGGTATCGCCGGCAAGGCCCTGTAACTCCAAGCCGTGTCTTTGGAGGATGATAAGATCATATTTAATGTTGTGTCCTATTTTGGGTAAACAGGGATCAGCCAGAAGGGGTTTGAGCAGGTCCCGGGCCTTGAGGGGTAGATTGGATAACGTTTTGTCTTGGTGGGCAAAGGGTAAATAGTAGGCCGTGTGCGGATCAAAACAAAGGGCCAGGCCTATCAGTTGGCCTTGCATGGCATTAGTATGGGTGCTTTCTACATCAATTACCAGTCTCTGGGCCTTTTGGGCCTTAGATAATAACTCCTTTAATTCGTCTATTTGGTTGATTAGGTGGTATCCTTCGTAGGAGAGAGTTTTTTGGGGAGGTAACTCTTTTAAAAGTTTTTTGAACTCAAGCTCTCGAAACAATCTTCGCAGGGTGTTTAGGTCTCTCTTTTGAAGGCGGTAGGCTTTGAGATCCAGAGGAATAGGGGCATCAGTGCGCAGACTTATCAGCTCCCGAGACAAACGGGCCTTGTCGGCATGTTCCAGGAGTTTCTCACGGAGGCGTTTTTGTTTTATTTCCTGGGCCCGGGCCAGGACTTCGTCCAGGCTGCCAAACTCTTTGATTAATTTTAAGGCTGTCTTTTCGCCAATGCCGGGCACTCCGGGTATGTTGTCTATAGCATCTCCACAGAGGGCGCGGACGTCTAGAAGTCTTTGGGGGGGCAGACCAAATCGCCTTTGGATATCTTGGTCAGTGATGAGGGTGTCTTTCATGGGATCCCAGATTATTACGGTCTCCCTTACCAAGGGGAAAAGGTCTTTGTCTCCTCCGACAATGACCAAGGGGTGTTTAAGCTTGGTGGCCAAGGTGGCAATAAGGTCATCGGCCTCAAAGCCTTGTATCTCCAAGATAGTGAGCCCAAAGGCGCGGGCGATCTCTTTTATGTAAGGGAGCTGGACGGCCAGGTCTTCGGGCATTACAGGCCTGTTGGCCTTGTATTCTTTAAAGACTTCGTGTCTAAAGGTAGGACCTTTGGCGTCCAGGCAAAGGGCCACATATTTTGGCTCCCAGTCTTTAAGGAGCTTTAAGATCATCTGCGTAAAGCCAAAGATGGCCTTGGTAGGAAGCCCTTTAGAATTGGACAAATGCCCGCGAATGGCAAAATAGGCACGGTATATGAAAGAGCTTCCATCGATGGCAAAAAGGGGTTCTTGTCCTAGAGCAGGGGGGAGCTTCCTTTGCGTAAATAGTTTTCCTTGGGGCATGTGGGTTTTTTTACCTGTCTTGGGGATCTTTGCCAAGGCCTTGGGGAGGAAGGCCGAGGATGTCCCGTAATAAAGAGCGGTTTTGTCTGGTTATTTGTTGATAGTTTTGGTACACGTCTTGACCAAGATAAGGGGTAAGGAGATCCAGTTCGTGGGGAGAATATTCTTTTTCTTCGCCGGATTTATCTAACAGGAGGATCAGCTTTTGTTCTAAAGTGCGTAAGAATAGATAGTTGTTTTTTATTAAATAGGCTTGTTCTCTGGTTAAGAAACCGGCCTGTTCCAGTATAGTTGTGCTCTTTAAAACGCTTTGGCCCAGGAGGGAAGGGATCTCTGGTAGGTGTTTTAGGGAGAGCCACTGGAGGGCAAATTCAAGGTCTGCCAGCCCACCGAAGCCTACTTTGGGGTTTATAGAAGAGGGTTTGGTGCGTTCTTTTTCCATGCGCAGCCGCATGTTATAGACTCTTTGGGCCTCTTGGAGGCCGTAGGCGCCTTGCAAGGCCTTGAGGAGGCCTTGGTTGATAAAGGAGCATAATTCTTTGTCGCCTACTAAAGGGCGGCCACGTACCAGGGCCAGTTTTTCCCAGAGGTCGGCCTGCTTTTGATAGTAGTGAATAAAGCCTTCCACGGATACGGCCAAAGGGCCTTTGCGCCCTTCGGGGCGTAGTCTTGTGTCCACTTGGTATCCTGGCCCCTCGGGTAAGGGAGTAGAAAGATAAAACAGGAGGCGCTGGGCCACCTTTGTGGCAGGGACTATGTTGTTTAGGTCTCCTTGGTAAATAAAGAGTAGGTCAAGGTCTGAGCGATAGCCCAATTCGCGGCTGCCTATCTTTCCTACTCCCAAGACCACCATGGGGGGAGCCTCAAGGGCCTTTTCCTCTTTGAGGCGAGATAAGGTTATGCGCCACGTCTCTTGGAGCACGAAAAGGGCCAAGTCGGAAAGGGCCTCTAAGAGTTCCTCCAGGGAGATTTTTCCTTTAAGATCGGCTAAGCCCAGGCGAAAGATGGTCTCGTTGCGATAAAGCCGCAGGAGCCCCAGGGCTGTCTCATAAGAGCGTTTTGATACAGCTTGGCGGATGTCTTTTTCGGTGGCTTCCGGTTCCAGGAGGGCTTCTGCTACTTGGGGTATTTCCGTCAACAAATGGGTGAGAAAGGCACTCTTTTCAAAGACCAAAAATAGGTCTTCAATGGTTTCTGGATGGCGTTTTAAGGCGTGGAGAAAAGATATCCTGCCCCCCAGGCGTTGCCAAAAAGACAGGAATTTCCCCAGGGCCTGGGGGTGATTAAAGGCGTGGGTAAATAGATCGGGTAAAATAGACCTTAATATTTGGGCCTTTTTTTGACCTAAGGCCCCTGGAGCTTTGAGTAGGTGTCTGATGTCTAGGAGGTATTTTTCCGGTAGGCCTGTTTTAGCGGCCCATTCCTTTAGGGATTCGCCCTGAAAGAGGGCCTCAATAAGGGCGTTGATCTCTCCTTGGCTTTTAGTAGGGGTGCTGGGCCGGAATAAGGCTTCAAAGATCTGATGGGTATTACTTTGGTAGGCCTTTAGTCTATTTTCAAAATCTTCTACCTCGGTAAAGCCCATAGAAAGGGCCAATCTCTGTCTGGCCGTAGGTTCTTTGGGGAGCAGGGCGGTTTGGCGAAAGTGGATACTTTGGAGGCGGTGTTCCAGGGTGCGCATAAAAATGTAGGCCTCTTTGAGAGCCTGGGCCTCTTGGGTGGGGATTAGGGCGGCCTTTTTCAGGCGGTCTAGGGCCCACAGGGTAGAGCGTACCCGTAAGCTTGGAAATTTGCCCCCGTAAATCATTTGTAGGGCCTGGACAAAAAATTCGATTTCTCGTATGCCTCCTGGTCCGAGCTTTAGATCTTGTTGGGCCCTTTTTTGGACCTCTCTTTTGAGGCGATTTTTTAGGTCAAAGAGATGTTCTAAGTAGCTATAATCCAGATAGCGGGGATAAATGACGGGACGGAGGGCGCGGAGGAAGCCTTTGCCCAGCCGGCGATCTCCCCCGCAAAAACGGGCCTTTAGAAGGGCCAGGCGTTCGAAGGGGTGGGCCTGAGTAAAATAATAATGAAGGCCTCCTTTGAGGGTATAGACCAATTCGCCGTCTTTTCCTCCTGGTCTTAAGCGTAAATCTACCCGGAATATCCTTTCCCCTTCCAGGAGTTGGTCTAACAGGAACGTGAGGGTTTGTCCTAGCTGTGCAGCCCTTTCTTTGGCCTTTAGGGGGCCGTGATAAAAATAAATCAGGTCTATATCGGAGCTATAATTCAGTTCACGGGCCCCGAGTTTGCCCATACCCATGACTAAAAAAGGATAAGAAAAGGAAAGGCGGTCCTTTAGCCATTTTAAGGTTACTTCTATAGTGGCCTCGGCCAAGGAGGTAAGGGCCCTTACGGTGCGGATAAAATTGGTCCCGGCCAGATCCCGGGCAAGGATCTTTATGATTTCGCGCTGTTTTATCCTGCGGAGCAGGAGGGCTACCTCTCGCTGGTCCTTTAAGCCCCTTAAAAGGCTCTGTAATTCTTTCTGGAGAGCAAAGCGTCCCTTGGGTCGGGGGAAAGGGCTTTGTCTAAAGAGATCCAAAAAGGTGCGGTTACGCACCAATATATTGGTCACGTAGGGCGAAAACCCCAGAATACGTTGGAGGAGGAGGTTGCTTGCGGCCGGTATCTCTTCCCAGGGAAAGTCCGGATGGGCCTCTTTTAGCCTTGATAAGCCTATTTCCAACCAGTGTGGATCTGCTATATGGGCCAAAAAGGTAAGGGACATAAAAACTTGTTGAGGCTGGGCTCCCAGGCCAGCTCTTTGGTTAACCCGAGGCGTAACTATGTAGCCCAGCGAGCAAGAAATTCACGCCAAAGTAGGTAAATATTACCGAAAGAAAGCCCAGTATGGATAGAATTGCTATTCTCCGGCCGGCCCATCCCCGGACGAGACGGGCATGGATGGCGGTAGCGTAAACAAACCAGGTGATTAGCGACCAGGTTTCTTTTGGGTCCCAACTCCAGTAAGATCCCCACGCCTGTTCGGCCCATACCGATCCAGTAATAATACCCACGGTGAGCCAAAAGAATCCGAAGAGAATGGTCTTATAGATGAGGTCGTCTAGGGTGTGGAGCTCTGGCAAGTGGGCCCAAAGGCCTTCTTTAATCTGGTGGCCGCGGGTCTTTTCGGCGTGGTGGCGAAATAAGTACATAATGCCTAGGCCACAGGCTACGGCAAAGGCGGCATACCCCAAGAAACAGGTAATTACGTGTACGGTGAGCCAGTTACTCTGCAGGGCAGGGATAAGGGGTTCGATGTCTGAATCGGTGGCAAAGGAGGCATAAGCCATGGCGAGGAAGGCAAACGGAGTGGCAAAGGCCCCAATAATACGCTTTTTGGTCTTAAATTCTAAGAATAAGTAAACTAAAATAGTAGCCCAGCCGAAGAATATGAGAGACTCATAGAGATTGGAAAGGGGGATGTGGCCATAGCCAAGTTTGTGGGATTCCCACCAGCGCAGGACAAAGCCCAGGGAGTGGATGGTAAAACCACTTATACATACCGCTGTGGCGGCATAACCCAACTTTTCCCAGCGAAAGATCCAATGCATGAGGTAGAGAACGGCCGCGGCCAAGTAGATAAAAGTGGCAATGCTAAGAAGAAGAGAACTGCTCATTGCCGGCCTCCAATTTTAGTTTTTTCTAATTTAGAACTAATCTAACATATATGCGTCAAGTTACAACAACATCAGAAATGAAAACACCTGAGATACTTATCGTCAATGACGAATTGGTACAGCGCCATCGTTTGGCCTCTTTATTGCGCAGGGCCGGTTATGTAATACACGAAGCCGATGATGGCATCCTGGCCTTGGAAAAGATAGAAAAGGGCCTTAATCCTTCCCTGGTCATCACCGATTTGTATATGCCGCGCTTAGATGGGTGGGAGTTCTGTCGCGAACTCCGAGAGCGGGGCCTTAAAAGTCCTATTTTGGTGGTCTCGGCCTTTTTCCGGGGCGAAGAGATAAAAGGTCTGCTAAGGGCCCTTGGTATAGATGATTTTTTGTCTTCTCCGGTAAAGCGGGAAAGTCTTTTGGCGAAAGTAAAAGACCTGTTAGAGGGGCGGGCTGACCGCCAGGGGAAAGAGATCCCCTTGCTTTTTATGAGCCCTAATGATTTTGCGGCCCAAGATTTGGTGAAATATCTGGAAAAAACGGGTTTTAAGGTTGATATAGTCCAAGATTTGGATTCTGCGTCGGAATTGTTACGGACTAAGTCTTATCATGTGGCCTTGATTACTTCGGATTTCTCCCCCGACGACATTTTGTCTCTTCGACGTATGAGCTCTCAGACGAGCTTTTTAGTGATGTTTCACGGGCCAAATCGTTTCCGTTCGTTTCAATATATCTTAAAAGGGGCCAAGCAGGTCTTTTCCTGGCAAGAAGAGCCAGAATTTGTCAGCTATCTCTGTCAGAAAGAGATTCAAGAAAGGGCCCTTTCTTTAGGTCAAAAACTTTTACGGAAGCGTACAAAAGAATTAGCCCAACTCAGCTTAGAGCTTGAACGTGTTCGTCAGCTCTTGCACCTGGTGGTAGAAGAAGATGAGACAGGGATAGTAGTTACGGATCAAAAATTAAATCCCCTTTTTTTAAACCCTTCGGCGCGCAAGATCCTTTCAAACTTCGAAGGAGATAATTTCCAAGAGTTTTTGGCTAGTTTTTTGATTCCTGACCCTCAAACAGAGCTTTTCCGGCTCTTGAAGGAAAGGGGACACTATAGCTGTGAAATTCAGGTTGCCGGGGGGAAGATACTGAATCTTACGGTTAAGCCCCTGCACGAAGAGACTCAGTTGAGCCGTATGGTTTTTTTCCTCCAAGACATAACCCAAGAGCGAGAGTGGCAAAAACGTCTGGCTCAGGTCCAAAAAATGGAGGCCTTGGCCACTCTTACCGCAGGTATTGCCCATGATTTTAATAACCTTTTAGGGGCCATTCGCCTAAAGGCCGAATTACTCTTATCAAAACTTGAACGCGGTTACCGAAATTATGTCGCCGACATAATCACTATATGTGATCGTGCTGCCCGTGTGGTCAGCCAAATTATGGCCGTTAATAAACCTGTTTGCCACGAAGAGGTCGCCAATTTAAACGCCCAAATAAAGGAGACCCTCGGGTTTCTTCAAGAAACCATCCCCAAGGGTATAAGGCTTCAATACTATATACCCTCTGATCCCCTTTGGGTATGTCTTAACGCTGGGCAATTATCTCAAATAATTATGAATATATGCCTAAACGCCGTTCAGGCCATGCATGGGGAAGGCCTTTTGGTTGTCCAGAGTGGTCGTAATTTATACAGACGTTTTCGCCCCAAGGGCTTTCTTGTGGGCGCGGTGGAGGAATTAGAAGGTCTTTATGCTTGGATTCAGGTAGCGGATACGGGCAGTGGTATCAGCCCCGATATATTGCCGCGCATATTTGATCCGTATTTTACCACTAAAGAACGTATGGGTACCGGGCTAGGGTTAGCGATGACGGCCAATATCGTCAAAAATGCCGGTGGTCTTATAGCAGTAGAAACTACCGTGGGCAAGGGTACCACCTTTACTATTTATCTACCTATAAAGGAACAAATTTCTATAGAAGAAGTCTTGCCCTCGGCGGAGCGTCCTTTTTCAGATCATGTAGCCAAGATATTGGTGGTAGAAGACGAAGACATGATTCTAGAGGCGGTCCAAGAATATCTAGAGATAAGAGGGTACAATGTAACTTCTTGTCGAGATGGTCAAGAGGCCGTGGCCTTGGTGGAAAGTGGCTATAGGCCCGATGTGGTGGTGCTAGACCTGAACATGCCCAAGCTTTCCGGGGTAGAAGTAATGCGCCATATAAGAAAATATCAGCCCTTGGTGCCTATTATCATAGTTACCGGGCGGGTTGAACCTGATAAGGCCTGTGTATTAAAAGATTTAAAGGCCTTTCGGGTCTTAATCAAACCGTTTTCCTTAGATGATTTATACGCGACCCTTTGCCAGGCCCTAGGCAAGGGCGTAGGAGAAAGTATTTTTTAATCCTGCTATGGAGCTTGGTGTTTTTTTTCAATTTGTGCTTTCAGGTCTGTCCGCCGGCGCCATTTACGCCCTTATCGCCCTAGGGTTTGGCGTGGTGGAAAATACCACCGGTATAGTCAATTTTGCCCAGGGAGACTTTGTCGTCTTAGGGGCCTTTGGGGCCTATTCGGTCTTGGTTTCCTGGCATATGCCCTATAGCCTGGCCTTTTTTATGGCCGTGGGACTCAGTGCCCTAGGGGGATTTTTACTGGAATATGTAGTATTGGCCCGCGCTCGGTCACGTGAAACCTTGTTGTTGGTCTTTATAACGGTGGGCGCTTCTATTTTTTTGAGGGGCATTATTAAAGAAGTGTGGGGTAAGCGACCCATTTCTTTTCCTCCCCTTGGTCCAGAAGGTCCTTTTCATATAGGGGGTATCAATATTGTGCCTCAATATGTATGGATCCTCGGGCTTACCTTTTTGTGTTTTTTAGGGTTGCACCTCTTTTTTCGGCATACCCGTTGGGGGCGGGCTATGCGGGCC
>JALSKZ010000037.1 GCA_026988575.1 Thermodesulfobacteriales bacterium
TGGAAGGGATATCTATTTTGGTGCTGGGAGATATAACCCAAATACATTTTCAGGAAAAAGATTATTGGCCCATGAATTAACACACGTAGTGCAGCAGGGGGGAAAATTATATTTGCAGACTAACAATTTAGAGCCAGAAAATAAATATGTATGTGAAGGAGATTGGTCCTTTAAAGATAGAGCTCAAAGATTATTTATTATTTTACAAGCTGCCTATACAGACTTGAATACACATGCGTGGAGGTGGATAGACATCGCAGAAAAGTATGGGCTTGCCTATAAAAATGCTTACGATAATCATAAAACAACATTGGATAGGCAAAAAAGAAGAGATGCTTTAAAAGCAGAAATTTGTTTTGCTATATTAACAATAGTTGGGATAGGGGCTATCTCAAGAATTAGTACATCCTTACAGGCTGGGAAAAAACTTTCTGAAAAGAAAGAAATAGCCATAAATACTCTTGAAGATATAGCACAATCAACATTAGACAAAGGACTAGGTTTTATACCTAAAGGTAGTTCGCAGGGAAATATTTCAAAAGATCCTTTCCTTTTTTATATAGAATTAAAGCAAAAACTTTCTTCTTATATTAGTCAACAAATGACATATCTTAATAAATACGTACAATGGTCAAAAGATGTAAACTTAAATCCAGATCCATGGATATATCCATTTTTAGAGTGGTTTGATCCTAAAGATTTTGATAACAAAATAAATGACTGGAAGTTCGGAATAATTTTATTTTCAGATCCACCTAAAGTTAACTGGAATGATTTTCAAAAAGAAATAGAAATAGGTATGTGGGCAAAATGGGCAGTTACGTCTTTAATTAGGCCTATTAAAAGGACATTTTGTAAACCTGCTTTTGTAGGAATATGTCATACTTATGAAACGGTAGATATTAATGATCCTGGTTCTATAGTTGAAAAAAGGTTAGATAAGCTTGGCATAACTAAGGAATGTGGTGTAGGGGATTGGGGATGGTGGACAACTGATAAAGAAGTTAGAAAGCTTGTCGAGTGGGGCAAAAACTGGAAACCAAAACATGTTTTTAATATTTAGAAGAAAGTTTTCCGAAAGTAATAAGAAGTCTATATACTGGAGGTGATTATGTTTTTTGGTGGATTGGATTTTGACCCGTTTTCTATATTACAGCAACAGGAAGAGGATATATTAGGGAATATTGCAGGAGGCGTAGTAAAGGGCATATTACAATTTTTCAGTGAGAAAAAGGGGAAACAGTCTTATCAACTCAGTCCATTGGGAATGCAAGTATTGCAGCAGGCAATAGCGGAGACACAGATGGGAGGAGCGCAATTGCCTGAAATTATTGTTCAAAAAGCAATTAACTTCGGTTTATCTCTTGAAGAGGCTCAGTTGGTGGCTTTCAATTATGCTTTCTGGATATTAAGATTTTCTGTTATAGGAAGTGTGGTGCAGCAAGCATTTGCACAAGAAATACTTTCGCGCTTTCCTGCAGAACAGAATGTTCCCCAAATTGGTATGCAAAAAGGGTTACAACCTCAAGAAATACAAATGGCTACACAGATGATAATTATGAACAAAAGTAGGCGTCCTTTAATTAAACAAGCCATTCAACAGGTTCTTAACATATTTCAAAACCAACCTTTTGATCAAACACATGTTTATCAATATGTAATGCAAATGGGGCTTATGCCTGTTGAAGCTTTATTTGTAGCCATGATAACTGGTTTTTTAATATAAGTAAAATACCATGCTTAGCTATTTAGACAAAACTATAGAAAATCTACTTAGAAAAAAGGTTCCTCTGCCAGAGGCAGAGTATGATATAAGCTTTGATATCCCGACCAAGGAATGGGCAAATAAAATCTCAAGCACTAAACCAACCATAAACATCTACCTCTATGATGTCCGTGAGAATAGAGAATTGAGGACAAACGAGTGGGAGACAAAACTTAACGATGATGGCACGGTGACCAAAGAAAGACCGCCAGTAAGGCTTGATGTTTTTTATCTCATTACCGCCTGGAGTCCTGCCCAGACAGAGGCCGTTTTAGATGAACATCACTTACTAAGTCAAATTTTGGCACTACTTTTCAAATTTGCTTCTATCCCTGAAGATGTTTTAGAAGGAGATTTAGCGACTATTGATCCTCCGCCCAAACTTCCCTTGACGGTTGCCTGCCCAGACGCCTTTAAAGAGCAGGGAGTAGGACAATTCTGGAATGCGGTTGATCAATACTGGAGGCCCTTTATCCATCTAATAGTTACCATTCCTATTGATCTGCAAGAAAAGATTACCGGGCCAGCTGTGCGTACTAAAATCATCAAATTAAACGCAGAAGAGACAATCCAGATTGGGGGAAGAGTAGTAGAAGCATCAGATTTAACGCAGGGAATTGCTAATGTTATGGTTACTATTGTTGAGCTTGGCAAAAGTACCCTTACAGATAAGCGAGGCTGTTTCTCATTTAGTGGCTTAAAAAGAGGTACATATACTTTTAAAGCAAGTATAAATGGGCGGGAAGCGACAAGAATAATTCAAGTCCCGGCCCCAGATGGTAACTATGATTTAGTATTGAGTTAAGACTAATGCTGTCAGTTTTGGCTTAATCGGTATGTTGCCAAGCTGGCAGCAAATAAAGGAGGAAAAAATGCCTGAATACTTAGCACCAGGGGTTTATGTAGAAGAGATAGAAATAGGGGCAAAGCCCATTGAGGGGGTGAGCACAAGCACAGCTGGTTTTGTGGGTATGGCGGAAAAGGGCCCTATAGATAAGCCTGTATTGATTACTAGCTGGGGACAATTTGTGGAGACTTTTGGTCGTTATACCTCAGAAAGTCCATATCTCGCACCGGCAGTATTTGGTTTTTTTACCAACGGGGGAAGCCGTTGTTTTGTAGTACGGGTGAAAAACGAGGCCCAAGACGGGGATTACGTGGGTGCAGACAACGGGCCTGGCAACCGTACAGGCCTACAAGCCTTTAAGGAAATTGATGAAATCAACATAGTATGTGTACCTGGGGTTACCTCAGAGGTAGTACAGCAGGCCATGATAACCCATTGCGAAGGCTTAAAAGATCGTTTTTGCATCCTTGATCCCGAAAGAGAGGCTGATTTGGATGCTGTACAAGCACAAAAAGAAAAGGTGGTATCGGAAAGGGGTTATGCTGCTTTATATTTTCCGTGGTTTAAAGCCGCCATTGAGACCACCGAGACGCAGAACAACACGACCAAGGTAAAGTTGATTCAGGATTATGTTCCCCCCAGTGGCTATGTTGCGGGTATTTACGCACGTACGGATATGGAACGAGGGGTGCACAAGGCCCCGGCCAACGAAATAATTCGAGGCGCCTTGGAATTGAAGGTTAGCCTTACCAAAGGAGAACAAGAAATTTTAAATCCCAAAGGTATTAACTGCCTCCGGGCCTTTCCGGGTCGGGGGATCAGAGTCTGGGGGGCCCGGACTACGGCTAGTGACGCCCTTTGGAAATATGTCAATGTGCGACGGCTATTTTTATATCTTGAGGAATCCATAGAAGAGGGCACCCAATGGGTGGTTTTTGAGCCCAATGACGAGAAGCTCTGGGCCAGGGTAAAGCAATCCATTACGGAATTTTTGTATAGGGTTTGGAAAGACGGGGCCCTTATGGGTACCACCCCGGAAGAGGCCTTTTTTGTCAAATGTGACCGTACCACCATGACCCAGGACGATATTGATAACGGCCGTTTGATATGTCTCATAGGTGTGGCTCCGGTTAAGCCGGCTGAGTTTGTCATCTTCCGCATTGCCCAGTGGACAGGTGGGTCTGAGATTTCAGAATAAGTCAAAATAAAAGGAGGGAACTCATGCCTGTAGGTCAAAGAAAAGATCCTTTTCGGAACTTTCGTTTCTTAATAGAAATAGACGGCATTGTACAAGCCGGTTTTAGCGAAGCAACCATTCCCGATAGTACCCAGGACGTTATTGAGTACCGCGAGGGCGCTGACCCACCCTACCTCCGCAAGCTGCCAGGGCTGGCCAAATACGGAAACCTCACTTTGAAGTGGGGGATCACAGACTCCATGGAGCTTTACAACTGGCGAAAGCTTGTGGAGGACGGAAAGGTCAACGAGGCCAGACGCAATATAGCCATTATCTTGCTGGATGATGAGGGTAACCCCGCCACTAGATGGGAGTTTTTTGCCGCTTGGCCAAGTAAGTATGATGCTCCGGATCTAAACGCCAAAGGAAATGACGTGGCCATAGAGACCTTGGAGATCGTCCACGAAGGCATGAGAAGGGTCCAATAGGGAGGTAGCCATGCCCCTTCAGACAGAGTTTGAGTTCACCTTACCCAAAGGATATGTAGATGAAGAAGGACATCTCCACCGACAAGGGATAATGCGTTTGGCCACGGCTGCCGACGAGATCCTGCCCTTGAAAGACCCCAGAGTGCAGGCCAACCCGGCTTACTTGACGGTTATAGTGCTTTCTCGGGTGATTACCAAGCTAGGCCGTCTCCCCGAGGTCAATCCTCGTATAATTGAAGGGCTCTTTTTGGAAGACTTGGTCTATTTGCAAGACCTTTATCAACGCCTAAACGGTGGAGGAAACTACACCGTTAAGGGCAAATGCCCTCAATGCGGCAGCGAGGTGGAGGTGGACATCTTGGGCCCGGGGGAATAAAGGGCTACCCCCTCGACCGGATATTCGAGGAGGTAGCCTTTATCGCCTATCATTTTCACTGGAGCTACGACGAAATATTGGCCCTGGAACACCAGGAGAGGAGAAGGTGGTGTCAGGAAATAAGTCGTATAAATCAGAAGCTTTCCGAAAATCGCTAACCAGGCCTGCGGTCTTTAAACCTTTAAGCCTGCTGCGTCCTTGGAAAAACCCCTGGTCCTTGTTTGCCCAAAGGATTTACGCAAAATACCGTAGGCCTAGTGGACTAAAGTTTAAGCCGTTAAATCTCTGTTTTTTACATATTCCTAAAGGAGAAAACAGGTTTTCTCTAAATGAGGTAATAATCAAAAAGAACTTCTGTATAAGTAAAATTTCTAATTATTACCAATGGTTCGGGAAACATTTTAGCTATTTAAATAGCAAGAAAAATTTATTCTTAACACCTGTTTTTGATGAAAAAATTAATAAATTTACTTTGCCATTTTGTCTTAGATTTAAAAGCGACAGTTTATTAAAAGACTTCAAACAAAAGGTAGAACTAAGACTAATCTCTTCTAGGTTTGGGCCAGATATATCTGCTGGCTCAAAAATTTTTGTTATTAAAAATATGGAAACTAAATTAGTAAGTGAAAAGATAGGGTGGCAAAATTCAGAGAAAGAGCCAGAGAAAAGGGTAACCAGGACAAGGACTCCTGGTCAAGCCGATGGAATTTTGTCTCTGCTCTTCTTACCAAAAGAAGAGAGATATCTCCCAAAAACGGATATCAAAAAAAAGATAAACTTTTTGGAAAAGAAATCTTTTTACGAACAAAATTTTTATCCTGTTAAGCCATTAAGTTTAACTTATCTAATGAATAGAGAGCATAGTTATCATGTCATGAATAATAAAGCGGAAAGGCAAAATATCTTTGGAAAAACGAATGAAAATCATCCTGTCCAGTCAGTTTTAGAAAAAAATAAAACTCAGGCAGAAAAGTATAGCCTAGAAAATGTCTCTGGTCCAAAGTCTAAAAGGGAGATAGAAGATACATATTCAGGTCATATGCACCCCAAGATGTTACAAGACCTTGCTGATCGGCTTATTGGGCCCTTGATGAAACGGTGGCAGACAGAGCTAGAAAGAAGGGGGCACTTTCGTGTCTAATGGTACACGTAAAGATCCTTTGCTTGCCTATCGTTTTCTGGTGGAGATTCAGGGCCTCATTGTAGGGGGGTTTGAGGAGGTGTCGGGCCTTGAGGTAAGTATCGACGTAGAAGAATGGACCGAAGGGGGAGAAAACCAGTTTGTTCATCGCCTACCCAAGGGGGCCAAACACGGTACTCTGGTATTAAAGAGGGGGCTAGTTACCCAGGGGCTTTGGTCCTGGTTTGAAGAAACCTTAAAGGCCCTTACTTTTCGTAGGCCCATCCCTGTTAGGAAAGTTTACGTCATCATTCTCGATGCCCAGGGCCAAGAGACTTTTAGGCTTGCCTGTGAAAAGGCCTACCCCATTAAATGGTCAGGGCCAGACTTAAGGGCCAAAGATGCTTCGGTGGCCATAGAGGCGTTGGAATTAGCCTATCATAAGTTAGGAAGGTTTTAATGACCAAGGGAAATAAGGCCCAAATAAAAATTTTGGTAAACGGCCAAGAAAAGGCCTCGGTTTCTTTTGATTTTAACCCTGCTGAATATAGTCTAGACTACGGCAATCGCTTCCAAATTACCAATCTGCCTGGTTTTGAGTACCCCTTGATCCAATTTGTTTCTGGGGAAGGAGAAACCATCCAGATGGATCTCCTCTTTGATACCTCTATGGATAATCCCCCTGGAGATGTACGCCAAAAACTGAAAAAGCTTTTACAGGCTGTACAAATAGACCCCGAGCTCCACGCGCCACCTATATGTGAATTTTCTTGGGGAAGCGTGAGCTTTAAGGCGGTTATTGAAAAGCTAAACCAGCGCTACATACTCTTTAGGGAAGATGGCGTGCCTGTGAGGGCCAAAATAAATATTTCTCTCAGACGCTATCTACCCCCTGAGGAACAACAGAGACGCAAATCTAAAAGTTCCGCCGATGTGACTAAAAGACGCATCCTTATTGAAGGAGATAACATTTTTCTTTTGGCCTGGCGGGAGTACGGAGACCCAGGGGCCTGGCGACATATTGCCCTAGCTAACGGCTTAAAAAACCCTTTGGAGCTCAAACCAGGCACAGTGCTTATACTTCCACCCTGGGAGGGGCAAAAGACATGACTCTGGCCCAGAAATATAACCACTTTTACGCCCCAGAGTTCCAGATCCTGCTTCAGGATAAGGATCTGGTGGCCCAGGGTTTTTCCGTAACCCAGGTTTCGGTGGATCAAATAACCGACGGAGCTACCAAATTTGATTTTACAGTGCTTGGGCCCTTTGGCTCTAGCCCCCTGGCCCCCGAAGATACTTTCTCCTTTGGCCAGAGAGTTGATATCCTTATGGGTTACGGTAAAGAGAAACGGCTTTTAGTGCAAGGAATTATCACTTCGCTTTCTTATTCCTTTTCGGTAAACACCCCCCTGGAAGTACGTGTAGAAGGATATGACTTGTTGTTTTATATGATGAGGTTAAGAAGGATTGCCGAGAAGAAAAAGAAGTCTTGGTCAAAAGTAAAAGATAGTCAAGTTGTACAGGAAATTGCCCAACAATATTTTGAAAAATGGGACATATTCGATACAAAAGTAGTACAACCTTCTATTATTCAGAGACAAGAAGAAACAGATTACCAGTTTTTAAAGAGACTTGGTGAACGAAACGCTTGCGAAGTATTCGTAAAGGTAGATCAAGTGCAGAAAAATAGTATCTTTTGTTTTGCGCCCCCGCCGTTTTTAGTTGCCGGACAAACTCCCGAAAAAGCCGATCTTTCCCTTACCTTTGGGTTAGAACTTTTTTCTTTTAACCCTGTACTAAAGATAAACCAGGTTGTAAGCAAAGTAGTCGTATATGGCTGGGATCCCAAGACCAAAAAAAAGATAAAGGGCCAAGCACCTGTTAGACAAGATTCTAGAAAAGGTTCCCAAAAGGCCTCTCAAGTTACCACCGAGGCCTTAAAGGAAGCCATTACCATGGAGGTGCACCTGCCGGTATTCAGCGAGGAGGAGGCCCGAAAAAGGGCTGAGTCTCTACTTTCCAAGGCTTCTCAAGGGTTGGTAGAAGGGGAGGGCGAGACCGTTGGTATCCCTGAATTGATTCCCGGCAAGGTCCTAAGCATAAAGGGTTTAGGAAAGGCCCTAGAGGGTCCTTTTTATGTATACCAAGCCACCCACACCATGGGCACTAACGGTTATCGTACCACTTTCAAAGTAAAGGAGGCCAGCGCTTATGTCCCCTAGTTTTTTAGAAGCTTCTTCCCGGCCCCCGGTCTGGGTTGCCATAGCTGTAGTGGCTGATAACAAAGACCCAGAAGGTTTAGGACGGGTAAGAATTTTATTCCCTTGGTTAGATACAGAAGAGAGCTTTTGGGCCAGGGTAGCCACACCCATGGCCGGGGAAAAGATGGGGGTGTATTTCCTGCCGGACCCAGGTGATGAGGTGCTGGTGGCCTTTGAAGAGGGAGAATTAGAAAGGCCCATTGTAATAGGCGGTCTTTGGAACGGAAGGGATCTACCTCCTGAAGATAATGCCGACGGCCAGAACAATAAACGTTTGATCCGTTCTCGAGGTGGTCATGAAATTTGTTTTGAAGACCAAGACGGAGGGGGGCTGGTTTTAAAGACTTCTACCGGGCAGAAGATAGTCCTTAAGGGTCCCCAAGGGCAGGAGACCATAACCATTGAAGATCCAGCGGGGAATAAGGTCTTTTTCGATTCAGCCAAGCAAGAGCTTAGAATAAAGTCGCCCCTTAAAATCACCCTGGAAGCGGTGGAAGTCAAAATAAAAGCCCAGGTAAACCTTGAATTAGTTAGCTCGGGTACCCTGACCATAAAGGGCACCCTAGTACAGATAAATTAGGAGGGCTTTATGCCACCAGCCGCAAGGTTAGGAGACATGACCAATCATCCTGGGGTAATTACCGGGCCAGGTAACCCTTCGGTACTTATTCAAGGGCAACCAGCCTGTAGCCTGGGAGACGGACACACCTGTTCTTTCCCAGGTCTTCCTCCGCATCCACCAACGGTGGTGGTATCTGGGTCGAGCACAGTGCTTATTGGAGGACGCCCGGCAGCGCGGGTGGGAGACCTAACGGGCTGTGGGGCTACCATTGTGACCGGGGCCTGGCAGGTCTTGATCGGGGGATGAGATGGCCAAAAGAGGCGATTTTTTGGGTAAGGGATGGGGGTTTCCCCTGGCCCTGGACAAAGAAGGGCGCCTAAGTTGGGCAGCGCACGAAGAAAGTATTCGTCAATCTATTTTTCTCATCCTGGCCACTGCTCCAGGGCAAAGGCCCATGTGCCCTGACTTCGGATGCGCTATCCACTCTTTGGTGTTTGAGACCATCAATACCGCCCTCCTTACGCGAGTTAAGGCCACGGTGGAAGACGCCCTCTCTCAATGGGAACCAAGAATAATTCTAGAAGAGATTGAGGTAAGGCCCAAGGAGGCGCAATTGCTGATTGACATAAGCTACAGGGTAAGGGCCACCAATCATCGCCAAAATTTGGTCTGGCCCTTTTATTTAGAGGAGACCTAATGAAATCTCTTTTTACCCTTAAAAGGGCTTCAGAGATCCAAAAAGAGTTTTTGACCCTGGCCAAGAGTTTTGAAAAACACTGGAGAGTAGAACAGGACCCTTTGGCCCAAGGTTTTTTTCGCCTCCTAGCGGAGATATGGGCTGAATTTCTAGAGGATCTCCACCAATTACCGGAAAAGACTTGGCTTGATTTCCTTGCTCTTAGCGGTCTTAAGCCGCACGCCCTTAGGGCCGCCGAAGGCCTGGTGGTGTTTAAACTGAACGAAAAGGCCTTGGAACCGGTTACTATTCCTCCCCAAACGAAAGTGGCGGCAGGAGATGTGCTCTTTGAGACCACAAGCGAATTTGTGGCTACCCCAGCAAGTATAAAGACCCTTATAGGGGTGTGGCCGGCAAAAGACGCCTTTTTCGACCATTCCGAAGCTCTGGTGCAAAATAAGCCCTTTGCCCCTTTTTCCGGCTTGAACCAACAAGAACATGTACTTTATTTGGGAGACCGGCGATTTATTTATCCCGAAGGGCATACGGCCCTGTTGCTTATCTTGGAAACTCCCCAGACCCCAAACGAGTTGGGTAAACACCTAGAATGGTCTTATTGGGATGGCAAGGGCTGGAAACCCCTTACCGCTACATATGTCCCCTTTTATCCTCATATCCTATCCTTATTCCCCGAGCTAGGGTTAGAACCACCAGCCCTGGCTGAACAGTCTGAAAACGAAAATATTTCTCATGATTTAAGGTCTCTTTCGCTAGATAGGCCGGGGGCCATAAACGTTGAGCTCATAGAGGAGTTTGGGCCTTTTAAAGGCCTTTTTTCTCTAGCCAGTACCAGAATGCTGGCTAAGCTTGCCCTTCCTAAGGATATGTCTCCTTGTTCGGCCAGATCTTTGGGGGTTTCTCAGGGCGAAAGTCCGCTTTTTTGGTTACGTGTTAAGCATGTCCAATATACTGATAAGCTCTTGCCCCTTAAAAACGTTAGTTTTATGTCACAAGGTGTTCTTAAAGTTTTACCCTTTCAGAACGGAAAGGCTTTACCATCTTCTGGTAAAAGACTGTTTATTTTCGGGCAACCTTCCCTACCAGGTTCTTCTTTTTATTTAACTTTTAAGGATATTTTAGTTCCCGGGGCCAGAGTCAAGCTGATATTTAAATCCTTTTCTGTTTATTGGGGGTTAAAAAGTAATTTGAGCCGCGTTGGCGATACCTCGGCAAATTTTCCTCTTTTTTGGGAGTTTTTTGACGGCAAGGCCTGGAGGCTCCTAGACACCAAAGTAGAATATGTCCAGAACGATCTGGTAATCAGTTTTGTTAGTCCTTCTGGGTTTATCCCTGGAGAGCTCCACGGCCAATGGGGGTATTGGATAAGGGTAAATTATCAAGGGCCCTTACCCGTTGGCAACCAACAAATAAGCCTTTTTTGTGCAGGGATAGAGGCCTTAGTAGAGGAACCCCTGGGAGGAGGTACCGCGCAGCAGGTTTTGGTGGAAAATGCCGGGCAAGTCAAACGTTACAAGCCTGGAGAAAGGCCTTTTATCTCCCTTCCTGACCCTGCTGCGGTTTATCTAGGGCTTGATAAGCCCTTAGAAGGGGGGCCGTACCAAATATTTTTTGGCGTAAACAAGGCTTCTAGTATTTCTCCTTCACGGATAACCTGGGAGTCCTGGACAGAAAAGGGCTGGGAACCCCTTGAGGTATTTGATGAAACAAGTCAATTCCGTCACGCAGGCCTTTGGAGAATTATTTGCCCCAAGGGGCACTTGAAAGCCGACTTCTTTGGTAAGTCTCGATATTGGTTACGCATAAAAATAGATGGCGTTTTTTCCGCCTCGGAATTCCAATGGCATAACATATTTTTCAACGCGGCATGGATACGCCAGGGAGAAAGTTTTAAAGAAATTTTAGACTTAAAGGGCCTTCCCGGGGAAGAAGTCCGTCTTTTTCGTCACCCAATAGTGGATATTACCGTTAGGGTACAGGGAAAAGGATGGAAGTTGGTAGAGGATTTGGAAGAATGGGGGCCTGAAGACCAGGTAATAGAGTACGATCCCGCCGAAGGCATCCTCAGGTTTGGTAACGGTATTAACGGAGTCATTCCTCCTGAAGGGAAGGGGCTTTTGGAAGTCTCTTACCGGGTAGGCGGTGGGCCGGAGGGTAATGTCCTTAAAGGGGCCATCAAGACCTTAGTTTCTGGGATCCCTGCGGTTACCGAAGTCTTTAATCCTGTGGCTACTACCGGGGGAGCGCCCCTCGAAGACACCTCTACCCTGATTCGTCGGGGGGCCAAACGCCTAAGACATCGCCAGCGGGCTATTACAGCGCGAGATCTAGAAGACCTGTTGGAAGACATGGAAGAAGTCTCTCAGGCCCTTATCATAGAGCCAGAAATACTTGCAGAGGCAGACTTGCCAGAAGGTATAGCGTTAGATTTACCTAAAGAAGAACTGGTCATCTATATTTTACCTAACTCGCAGGAAGACCAACCCTGGCCCAGGCCACAAACTATTCAAAAGATAAGAAAGGGGCTTTATCAACGGCTTCCCCTTACCGTGACAGACTTTATGATTACCGGCCCGGAGTATTGGGAAACCTCCGTTAAGGCCCAAATTGCGGTGCTCCCTACGATATCTCATTTGCGCGTTACGCAAGAAGCAGTGAAAGCTATAAAGTCCTTTTTGCATCCTGTGAGCGGTGGTGGCAAGGGGAAGGGGTGGCCTTTTGGGCGCTTGCCCTTTCGTTCTGATTTTCTAGGCCTGCTACATCGTTTAGAGGGTGTAGTTTGTGTGGAAATGCTCCAAGTCTTTTTGCGTAAACCAGGGGAAAATTACTTAAGCCTTGAGGACGAAGGCTTTATGGACGAAGTCTTTCCTCCTTACGCCATGGTTTGTCCAGGGCCTATATCCGTTGAAATTAGGAGAAAAAATGTTTCCTATACCCGATTTAGATCGTAAAGATTTCCAACAGTTATTTAGAGAAGCACTAAAGAAGATAAACGCTTATATTCCCGACTGGACTAATCACAATTATTCTGATCCTGGCATTACCATATTAGAGCTTATGCTTTTTCTGACTGATATACTATATTATCGTTTAGATTATATAGATGATGAACACAGAAAGGCATATTTGAAGCTTTTAAAATATCATTTAACAGGAGATATAAAAGAAGATTTTAGCTTCTTTAGAAAGAATTATTTTCAGGCACATAGTGCTCTTACAGAAAAAGACCTAAAAGATTTAGCTTTAGTAATTACCGAAGCTTTGGTTGGTAAGGTCGTGTCTCGTATTCATATTGTACGAAATAGAGAAAAAAATATCATAAATATTATTCCTATAATAAAAGAAGGCATAATAGAAAATGATGTCTTAAAAGCTTTAGAACAAGCCTTGGAGCCATGTCGTCCAATTAGTGTGCGTTTAAAGTTTAATAATCCTACCTTTACCCCCCTTGGAGTAGAAGCAGGGTTAATTACTAAGAAAGAAGTTTCTTTACCTGAAATTGAAGAGCAAATATTTGAAGTGATTAAGGAATATATTTCACCAATTAATGGACTTAAGGGTACGGGTTATCCTCCTGGCCGGCCACTTTATTATTCGGAAATTATTGCCCTGATGGAGAGAGTTTCTGTTGTGGATGGCGTTACCCATATTTTTTTAGACACTTATTCTCAAGGACTATCATTACCCGATAAAGTGATGCCTAAGGAAGATTCCTTTTTTTACTTAAAAAGCTTAAAACTAAATATTATTTCCTCATCTAAGGAGCAATCGTGTTGGTAAAAAGCTGGGAAAAAATATCATTAGAAGAAGCTGTTTTAAGTGGTTTAATATTAACTAAAGATGGTATTACCTTTCCTTCAGCAAGTGTTTTTTTAGGTTATCGTGTCTTAGAGTTTTCAAAAGATATATCTTTTGTAGCATTGCATATCTGCAAACAAGTCTATCTTTTAGGAGAGACTTCTGTAATAGAAACCTCTTTAAGAGATCATAGAAAAAGAAGAATATTACCAATAAAAAAGGCGCAATTAATAACGTGTTCCAAGAATAATATATTCGTATTGGGTGAATCTTGGATTAGAGCCTATAACATTGATCGTTTTCAATTGCGTTGGGAAACTAATTTAACATTAGGAAAACCGGATCAGGCCTTTACCTGGCGTAACAAGCTATACGTATATACCAAGCAAAAGAATATCCTCATTTACGACCAAAGAGATGGTCGTTTTATAGGGAAGGCAGGGCCTTTCTTATTTGAGTCTATTACGGCTACGAATAAAGGAATTTGGATACTTAAGGGAGAAAGAATTTACCTGGGCCGTAGGGGGTATTTGTTAAAGGGAGATTTTCCAGAAGGCAAGCGTATAATTTTGGGAGCGGGCAATGACCTTTATTTTACCGTTAAAGGCCCCAAGGGTTTGGTGCTTTTTGAGCTTCTGGAGCAAAAACACCTTTACGAGGTGGGCCACCAACTCTTATCTTGTGCGCAATGTCCCTGTGGATGTTCTCCCGCACAAGAAAGTCTAATAGGTCAGGCCTTGTGGGAATTCTCTCCGGAAAAGGTAAGAGACAAGATCTTATACTTTGAGGCTCTAGTCCCCGAAACGACTGCGGTTAGGCTCATAATAAGAGAAAAGAAAGGGGGAAATATTGTTAAGCAGGGCTGTATTGATAGTTTTACTTTCTGTTTTCCGGAACAGCCCCCGCCAGAGACCACTTGGGAAGTAGTGCTTTGTTTAGAGGCCAAGAAGGAAGAAGGCCCTGCTCCTGTGGTGAAACTCTTAGCCCTTATTCCCTCTGCTCAAGACTGGCTCAAATATCTACCACCTGTATTCAGTGAAGAGCCCCAGAGTCGCCGTTTTTTGAAGAACTTTTTGGGTGTCTTTAAAGTAATTTACACTACTTTTGGGGCCCAAATAGAAGAGTGGCCTTACCGATTGGCCTCTTCTTGTAAAGAACCAGAAATAACGCGTTATTTAGCCCGTTGGCTAGATATAGATCCTGATCTTGCCCTTTTAAAACTAGAAAAAAGGCTTGCTCACTGGCCCAAGCTCTACCCCATACGCGGTACCCGCCAAGCCTTAGAGGGGGTTTTAAAGGAGTTTTGCCTCCCAAGGAAGGCCTCCTCTTGGGTACTAGTAGAGGCCTTCGAATGGTTGGAACCCGGACAGAACCGCTCAGAACAACAAGATTGTTTAGAGGAAGTAGCAGGAGATAGTTGGAGAGAACGTGCTCACGGTTGGGTAGAACTATTTGGTGCGGATTTCAAATCGTATGTACTTCTGCTTGATCCCCAATTTTCTAGGCGAAGCTATGAAGAATTGAAAAAATTGGTCCTCGATTGGACCCCCCTTGGAGTAAAGGCCCAGATCATTCGTCTCTCCCACGCTATGATCCTGGGGACTCCACTTATTTTAGGCTGGAATACCGTTATCTCGTGTCCGCCTCCTGTACTGGGAGAAGGCTACTTAGGGCAAACTGTGCTTTCTGATTTAGAACAAGGGGGACGTTTGGGAGAACGGGCTTGGTTAGGGTTAGATACATTTTTGAGTTGATATTAAAAGGAGGTTTTTATGCCCAATAATACAAGTTTTCCTAATTTAGTTACTAGAAGTTTTCCCAATGGTCTTGAACGCAATGTTTATTTTTACGGAAAGTTATTAACTACGCGCGACTTTATTACTGAACAAAACTACTTTCTAGCCAAACACCAATTAACACACAAATACTTACATGGCATAGGTGTTGTTTGGGGCTTACAAATAGAAGATTTCTCTTCGCAAGGAATAGAAAAAATAACATTTACTTTAAAACCTGGTATAGCTTTGGATAATCAAGGGCGCGAAATTCTAGTCTTGGATAAAGCTCAACACGAATTACAGATTCCTGAAAACCTTAGAGGTTCTGATAAACTATGGATTGTTATTAGTTATCACCAAAGCTATCATGAACCTACCCCTTCGGGTACAACTCCTAAAGAATGCCACTGGAACCGAATAAGAGAGAATTATAGCCTGGAAGTGCTTAAATCAGAAAATGACAAAGGGGTTGTTTTGTATAAGATTAAAAAATCTGGTAGTAGTTGGGAACTAGAGGAACAGAGAACCATTATAGAATCATTAGAGGAATTAACTAAAGACTGTAAAGAACAGAAAGGACTAATTGAGAGCCTAAAAGAAAAGATAAACAATATAGAACTTTCTTTTAGAGGATATATAGATAATATCTTAAAAAGACTTAGTATTTTAGAAAGGAAATATCAAAAATATGTGATAGATATAGGTCCCGAAGATAAGTGGCAAAAATCTATAAAGCATAAACTGGGTGCTTATCCTACAGTAGATATTTATGTCTATGTTCCAAGGCGTATTGTAGTGACTCCACCAAATGTAGTAAATACAGAGGTCGCTAAAAGAGTAGAAGAGTTTGGCGAACATATAATTTCAGAAGGCAATATAGGAGATTTTGTGGAAACAGAGCAGCCAGAGGTTGCTTCTCCCAGAAGACGCACATCAACTTTTGAAGGAGAGGTCATTAGACCTATACTGGAAATAAGGACATTGAGATTAACTGATAGATTGGCCAATTTAGCAAGGATAAAAAAATTAGAATTGACAAAAATTGGTGATGTACCTGACAAGCCAATTGCTGAACTAAAAAGAGAAGGTTTTAAAATGTTTATAGCTGGTACTCCCAAAAAGAATCTCGAATTGATCAAGCCCATAACAGTATCACATATATCTGCACATACTGTTCATATTCAATTTAGTCCAATAGATAGGACTAAAGACGTAAAATTGATGGTTATTTTGAGGGCCTAATAGGGAGATTTTTTAATGAAACAAAGCGTATTAATAGGTCTTATTAGACCAAATAGCTTTTTGAAAACCAATCAAGGATATGTTCGTTTATTAGATTCTAGAGAGCCTAACAAATTGGTTGAAATAGACGATAAACAAATTGGTAGATTTGCCGTAGTAAAGGGTTTTATTGAAGAAAATAACTTTTATTTAACAGATAAGTTAGAAGTTTTATCACCAGTCGCCAGTAATTTGATAGAAAATTTCTTAAAAAAAGAAATATTATCTTGGGATGAAATACAGAACGAGATAGAAAATATATATTCAGACCAAATAGTCTATAATAAACTTTGCGCTTTGGTTATTGGTCATAAAAAGCATTCTCCTGGAGCGGTAAATAAGCGTAAAAATTTGAGTGAGTTTGACTTTAATGAAGATTTAGCCATTCGTATCGAAAGAAGGGTAAAAAAAGTAAAAGTACAACGAATTTATAGAAGGACTTTTGAAAGCTTACCTCACGATATAAATCTATTAGATCCAGATTTTATTATAAGTCTTCATTGTAACGCCTTTAATGGAAAGGCCTCCGGCACAGAAGTGCTTTATTATCACAGGTCTGAAAAGGGTAAAAAGATGGCCGAAATTCTTTTACGCCATCTGGTTGAGTATTTAAAACTACCAAACCGGGGCATAAAGCCTAAGACAGCCGAGGATAGAGGCGGGTATCTCTTGCGATATACAAAGGCTCCCTGTGTGATTGCGGAACCTTTTTTTATTGATAATGACGACGATTTAGCCAGGGCTCAGGAAGACATAGATGGTTTAGCCCTGGCCTATGCAAGGGCCATAGAAGAAATAGCAAAGGTAGTTTAAGAAATGTATAAAATAACTAAAGACACGGTCCAAAATAAGAAGACTAATTCTTTAAAAGAGAATCAGCGTGTAGGAAATAAGTCAAGCAATAATCAAGCGTTAGCAGAAATACTAGCTCTCCATCAAACTCTTGGCAATCAGGCAGTATTAAAATTATTAAGTGGCACTATTCAGAAAAAGCTAAAAATAGGTACTCCAAACGACAGATATGAGCAGGAGGCCGACCGCATAGCAGAAAAGATCATGACTATGCCCGCTTCTAATTGCACCACCTGTGAGGAAAAAGAAACATTACAGCCGAAATTGGCCGATGAGATTTCACCTTTTATTCAGCGTCAGGAATACGAAGACGAAGAAGAGGAAGAGGCTCTTCAGGCCAAACAAACTGGCCAAAGTGAAACAAAACTAACCTCAGAAATTGAAAATCA
>JALSKZ010000038.1 GCA_026988575.1 Thermodesulfobacteriales bacterium
TATTTGCGCCGAAAACCGCCCTGGTTGGGGGCAGAAAAACCCAACCCCCGGAAGGGTTTAGGAGATTATGGCTGGACACTCTCATTGGGCACAGATCAAACGCAAAAAAGCCGCACAAGATGCCAAAAGGGGCAAGATCTTTACTAAGTTGATCCGCGAAATCATGGTGGCCGCTAGATTGGGAGGAGGAGACCCTAGTGCCAATCCCCGACTGAGAGCAGCTATTCAAGCAGCTCGGGCAGCGAACATGCCCAAAGAAAATATTGAACGGGCTATCCGTAAAGGCACCGGTCAGGAACCCGGCACCCGCTGGGAAGAGGCCACCTATGAAGGATATGGACCAGGGGGGGTGGCTGTACTCATAGAAAGTGTTACCGACAATAAGCGGCGCACTGTAGGAGAATTGCGCCACATTTTTAGTAAATGTGGGGGAAACCTTGCTGAACCAGGTGCCGTATCGTGGATATTCGAACAAAAAGGTTTAATTGTGGTTTCTACCGAGGGTAACGACGAAGAACATATCTTTTCGGTAGCCTTGGAGGCCGGGGCAGAAGACGTCCGAGAGTACGAAAAAGAATTCGAAATCATTACTTCTCCCCAGGAATTTGAGGACGTAAAAAAGGCCCTTGAGGACGCGGGGATAAAGATCGAATCGGCCAAAATAACCATGGTCCCTAAAACCACTGTAAAACTTCAAGAAGAAAAGGCCGTACAGCAAATGCTCCGTCTCCTAGAGGCCCTAGAAGACCACGATGATGTACAACGCGTATACGCCAATTTTGACATCCCCGACGAACTAATGGAACGTGCAAGTACAAATCTATAATGCGTGTTTTAGGGATTGACCCAGGATCGCGGGCCACCGGATTTGCCATTTTAGAAGCCACTCCCCAAGGGGTAAAAGCCCTGAAATGGGGAGTCTTTCGGCTGAAGAAAGGGCCTTTACCCCAGCGCCTCTGGGAAATTTTTACTTTGATAGAGGACCTAGTAGAAGAATTTTCTCCCCTGGTGATGGCGTTAGAAGAGGTCATACCCGAAAGGTTTCCTCGGGCGGCCTTGAAGCTGGGGCAGGCCCAAGGGGCAGCTATATTGGCCGCCACCAAGGCCAACCTGCCTGTTTTTTTCTATCACCCGTTAGAGGTAAAACAGGCCCTTACTGGTCAGGGCAAGGCCCCTAAAAGGCAGGTAGCCTTTGTAGTAAAGCACATCTTGGGCCTGAACGGAAAAATCCCCTTAGACGCCACCGACGCCCTATCGGTGGGGCTTTATCATATACAAACGCACCACCAAAGGGAGGCCATGTGCTTGCCGGCCTAAAGGGGACCATTGTAGAAAAAAAAACTGACCGCGTATTTTTACAGATAGGTCCGGTGGTCATGGAAGTGCTCATTCCCTTCTCGCTATACGAAAAGATTCCCCCTGTTGGCCAAGACTACACTTTTTGGGTAGTGCTTAACCTGCGCGGAGAACACTTGGAGCTTTATGGTTTTGCCGATCAAGAGACCCGCAATCTTTTTAAACGTTTACAAGCCCTACCGCGTTTGGGACCACGGCTTGCCTTGAACATTGTCTCTGTCTTCAAGCCGGAAGAATTTACGCAAGTGGTAGCAGAAGGTGACGTGGAAAGGCTATCCCGGGTGCCAGGCATAGGTCCCAAGCGGGCGGCCCGACTGTGTGTGGAGTTACGCTCTCGCCTAAAGCCCGAAAAGGCCTTACCTACAGGAGGCCCTTTAGAAGAAGCCCTCTCGGCCTTAATGAATCTTGGTTTTACCCGTAAAGAAGCCACAGAGGCCTTGCAATATGACTCAGAAACAGTTACAGACCTAGATACTCTCCTGCGAAAGGCCTTGCGCCGGCTTTGTGAAGGAGTAAAGCCCTGATGGGCAGAGACAACTTAAGACCTCTTTCTTTAAAGGAATACATAGGCCAAAAAGAAATTAAAAAGTCTCTTCAGGTCTATCTTTCTGCCGCCCTTACCCGTGAGGAGGCCTTAGATCACGTCTTACTCACCGGATATCCTGGTCTGGGTAAGACTACCTTGGCCCATATCATCGCCCACGAACTGGGTAGCAAAATTCATATAACTTCGGGAGCCGCCCTGGAAAGACCGGGTGACTTGGCCGCAATACTCACCAGTCTTGAAGAACGTGATGTACTTTTTATTGACGAAATTCACAGACTTCCTGCCCCTGTCGAAGAGATACTGTATCCGGCCATGGAAGATTTTCTGCTGGACTTGGTTGTGGGTAAGGGACCTGGGGCCCGAATATTACGTCTAACCTTACCTAAATTTACTCTAGTTGGGGCCACTACACGTTCCGGGTTGATATCTGCCCCCCTTAGAGATCGTTTCGGTATCTCCTTTAAGCTGGAATTTTATACCGAAGACGAATTAAAAGACATTGTCCAGCGCACCGCCTCTATCCTGGAAATTCCTATAGACGAAGAAGGGGCCCGTGTTATAGCGCGCTCCTCTCGCGGCACCCCTAGGGTGGCCAACCGGCTACTGAGACGGGTTCGAGATTTTGCGGAAGTTCAGGGCTATAAAATTATCAACGCCAAAGTGGCCACCTATGCCCTAGAATTAATGGCTATAGATACCCTGGGACTTGGTCCTTTTGACCGAAACCTGTTGCGTACCATTATGGAAAAATTTGATGGTGGGCCAGTAGGTCTAGAGACCCTGGCCACCGCCCTTTGCGAAGACCCTCGAACCCTAGAAGATGTCTATGAACCCTATCTTATCCGGTGTGGGCTTCTTCGTCGCACCAAGCGTGGTAGAATGCTAACCAAGCGTGCTTATCAATACCTAGGCCTTAAAAGGAGTCTTTAAATGACCCGCAGCAAAAGGCTTACTATCCCCGAACTCGTAGCCAAAAAAGGAAAAGAAAAGATCACTGCCTTAACCGCCTATGACGTCCAGTTTGCCAGGCTTTTGGATGAAACAGGCATCGATTTAATCCTCGTAGGTGATTCGGCGGCCATGATAATGATGGGTTACGAAGACACCTTACCCATTACCATGGAAGAGATGCTTGTCTTTACCAAGTCCGTAGTAAAGGGCACCAAAAGGGCCTTAGTGGTAGGAGACATGCCTTTTCTTTCCTACCAAGTGAGCGACGAAAACGCCGTCTTCAACGCGGGACGCTTCTTAAAAGAAGCAGGGGCCCAAGCCGTCAAAATAGAAGGCGGCCAAGAAATGGCCTCCAGGGTTAGGGCTGTTGTCAAAGCAGGTATTCCTGTTTTAGGCCATATTGGCCTTACTCCTCAAAGTGCTAACCTCTTGGGAGGATACAAAGTACAAGGTAAGGACGTGGCATCAGCTCGTAAATTATTGGCTGATGCTCAGGCCCTGGTGGAGGCTGGAATATTCGCCTTGGTATTGGAATGTGTACCACAAGAGCTTGCCGCCTTAATCACCCAGAAAATATCTGTACCAACTATTGGTATTGGCGCCGGCAAACACGTAGACGGCCAAATTCTGGTTCTCCATGACCTTTTAGGGCTTTTTGAAGGCTTTCGCCCGAAATTCGTTAAAGCTTACGCAGATTTAGCCTCTGTGTGCCGCACAGCACTCAATACATACATCAAGGAAGTAAAAACAGGACAATTCCCCGGGGAAGAGCACAGTTTTAAGCTCTCCCCCGAGGTATGGGCCGAACTATCTAAGGCTGAATAATAGGAGATTCCCCTTCCTGAATTTCTACTACTTGGATCTTAAAGATAACTGTTTGGCCAGCCAGGGGTGGATTCAGGTCGATGGTGATGTTCTGGTCATCGAGGTTGGTAATAGTAGCAGGGAAAGTCATTTCTCCTTGCTCTGTATTAAAGACCAGGTTTAACATCATGCCTACCTGAGGCTCTGTGTCCAGGTTGAGCGAATCCTTTGGGATAACTTTAACCAGGCGTTCATCTCTTTCACCAAAGGCCTTATCGGGAGGGAGCACCACTTCTTTTTCTTCCCCTTCAGTCATCCCTACCACTGCCTCTGAAAGACCAGAGATAATCTCTGGCGACCCCACCAAAAACTGGAAGGGCGGTCCCCCGGCAGTACTTTCAAAGACTTCACCATTTTCAAGCCTACCTTCACAATGAATGCTTACGACGTCTCCTACCTTAACCTTACGCATAAAAACTCCTTGTTCAGATTTCTTAGAGGATATCCTCTTAACCAGAAAAGATAACATGTTTTCCATACTCTCAAAACAAAAAATTTGTATTTTAGTAGTTTATTAAAAATGTAACAACTTGGGTCGTATCTAATTGAAGAATACTCCTTGACAGTTAAGGCTTGGTATTTAAAAATGCCTTTTCTGAGGGGGAATAGGGGGAAGACTATTATCATGCACCAAAAGGCTTTGTCTTTAGGACGATATATTATAATAACCTATCTCGTCTTTTTTTTGCTCTTTTTAATTATAAGCATCAGCTTACTGTGGAAAAGTATCCAACATTTAGCGCTAAAAAATAACGAAGTATACCTGGAGACCGTCTCTTATAAAGCTCGATTGCTATTACAAAATACATATACTGATTATCTCCTCAGCACCAACCCTGCTCAGCAGATATTTCCTAGAGAGATGTTTCTCCTAAGACGCACAGAAGCCCTAACCAAACTGGAAAATTTTTTTAAAACAAAGGGGATATCTTTTGTTATCTGGCTAAATAAAGACTTATTTTCGTACCATGTTCACAATTCGCCTAAAATAGCACTCAAAAAACCCTCGCCCCCTAGCCTTAAGAAATATCTTCAAAACAAGGACATAATGTTTAAATATGTCTACTTTGATCCCTTCAAGATATCTTTCTTAGTATTCAGAACAAAAGAGGAGGCCATAACTCCTTTTAAGAACGAAATATATCTATTCTTTTGTGCCGGGATCTTTCTGGCCTTAATCGCCTTGGCCGTTACTTATTTTATCTATTATTATCTGGTGGGTCGCCCCCTTGAGCGTCTTACTAAATCTCTATCGGCCAATGAGTTACCCGGACCAACGGGGATCTTTGAGTTTGATCACCTCGTCGAAATAGTTAAAAAGGCCCTGGACCGAGAAAGAAGACTAGTAGAAAGCCTGGCGGTATCAGAAAAATTGGTGGCCTTGGGGACCCTGGCTGGGGGATATGCCCACGAATTTAACAATCTCCTTCAGGTTATCATTGGCAATCTAGAAGTGGCCTCCATCGCCTGCCAAGACAAAAATTGCCCAAAGGCCCAAGATAAGCTTCAGACTATTAAAGAGGCTTCTTTACGTGGAGCTGCCCTGGCCAATAAAATCTTGACCATTTCTCGCACCGAAAAAATTAGCGCCAAATACGAAACCGACCTAGGAAAAATACTCAAAGACCTAGAAGAAAGTTTGTCGCACGGGCTCCGGCGTGAAATAAGGCTCACCATAGACACCCAAGAGGGGTTAGGAGTCCATCTTTCCGCAGAACAAGTACAAGACATTATTGTCAATTTGGTAAGTAACGCCAAAGACGCCATCTCAGGCCCGGGAAGGATATCCCTCAAGGCCTACGCGGAAAGAGGAAATGTTATCCTGGAAGTTTCGGATACCGGAAAGGGTATGGATGAGGAGACAAAAAAGAGGATCTTTGACCCCTTTTTTACGACCAAAGCTCCTGGCCAAGGGACTGGTTTAGGTCTATTTGCCGTCTATCAATTAGTGAAATTGGCCAAGGGTAACATAGAAGTAGAGAGCAACCCCAACCACGGAACCCGTATCCGTATCATTTTACCCCAGCAAAGCATCTCTCCTCCCCCAAAAAAACCGCCAAAGCCTGCCCAAGAGCTTGAAACAAAAATAAAACCCTTAAGGATCCTAGTGGTCGACGACGAACAATCTATTTTAGAAAACTTTAGAGAACTGTTGAATCTAGACAAACATCACGTAACCCTAGCTTCTTCAGCAGAAGAAGCATACGAAAAAATAAAAAAAGACCCTAATTTTCATATAATCTTTTTAGATCTTTCTATGCCTGGCAAGGGAGGCGAATGGTTACTAAGAGAAATTAGCAAACAAAGAGAATATGATTATCACGTTGTCCTTATGACTGGACATACAGGATTATTATCTTCAGAAACTACAAAAATATTTGAGAACAAAAAGAATTTTAAAATATTACATAAACCTTTTTCTTGGACCGAAATTAAAAAAATATTAAAAGAGGTAAGCTCTTGCCTAAAATAGTCTTTATTTTACTAATGGGAGTATATTTTTTCCGACAAAGCGTCATCGCGAGGCGACTTGTACGTCTGCACGATCTTCTCCCTAGCCGGTCATCGCGAGGCGGGCAAAGTCCTCCGTGGCGATCTCACGTGATTGTTTCGAAATTGCTTTGCTCAATGCGGTCGCTTGCAATGGCCAATAAAATAATGACACTTGCCATAAACAAAAAGATGTCCACTCGCCATAACAATATTTACGGTATCATCTGTTTAGTAATAATTTATCTTTTCTCTGTAGTTCCTTGCAGGGCTTCTTATTATGAATTAGCGGTTAAGGAACTAACTTGGGTAAGATCTGCTTCGCTATGGGCCGAAGAAGTGCAGGACACCCCTTGGCCCACCACCGTCATTACTCAAGAAGAACTAGAAAGATTTGGTTGGCAAAACATCCGCGATGTATTGGAATACCAGCCTTCTTTTTACTTGGTCCAAGACGTAAATGAGCGCGTAATAGCCCACCGGGGGGTGTTTAGGACTAATACGTCCCATCTGTTGTTTTTGGAAAACGAAATACGTCTCACTATTCCTGATTTTCATTCTTTTATAAACGACTATGACTATCCCCTTACCGATATACGACAGATAGAAATAGTCCGCGGACCAGCCTCAAGTTTATACGGCACCTCGGCCTTTACAGGCTTAATCAATGTGGAACGAAAACCCCCCCAAGGCCATGGGACCTTGTTCTTAGAAGGAGGAGAATACCAACAGGAGCTAATAGACTTATCCGTTAAGAAAGACCAATTTTATCTATTGGGCCATTTTTGGAACAGGCGCGGGCCTAAGGCTCACATAGAAGCAGATAAAGATTATGCCATACCACCAGCTTCTGGAGAACAATATATTCACCCTGCGCCTGACAATTACGCCTTACTTGGCCACTGGGGGAAAGACACAGAACAGGGACTCTTTTGGTGGCACTTTAAGCACCAATACCAAACACCCAGAGGCAAATATGGTCAAGTATTATTACCCGAAGATCATTCTCCCTTTGGATCATGGGAAAAGGCTAACCTAGATTTGGTAGCCTATAAAGCCCAATGGGGAGACCATATCGTCCTAAAATTACAACCCAGTATAAGACACTTTCACCTCCACTCTCCCCAAATACTTTACACCGCAAGGGAAAGCAAAGGTCCCGTATATCTAGACATCAAAATGGATTCCTGGGGCTACGGCCTAAATTTTTGGTTGGATATTCCCAACCATATCCTCCTAGGAGGTGAAATAGATGTAGAGGATATAAAAGGCTACACCATATCTAGCCTCTCCTCTTCGGGACTCGCTAAAGAAAAAATTATTCCTCCGGACAAATACAATATAGGATTGTTTGCCCAATACAAATATATGCTAAAGAGCTTTTTACTAAATATAGGAACAAGAATTGACTATTACGAAGACTTTGGATCTTACCTTTCTCCTCGTATTTCTCTAATAAAAAAGATTAAACAGAACTACTATCTAAAAATTGCCTATGGAGAAGCATTTAAAGCACCACCCATTTTCTACAAAATGGCCAACCCTCTGCTAGGATACGGAGCGACAGATAATTTATATCCAGAAAAACTTAAAAACATTACGATCTCTTGGACCTACTACCAAAACTCTCGGAACTATTTAAGAATTTTAGGATATTATCAAAAATTGAAAGACCAAATAATTTATGACCCGACAATGGGAACATTTTCAAACAAAGGAAACTATCAATTACTAGGTACCGAAATAGAAGGGAAATATCATACAAAAAATTCGATAGCCTTTTTTAATTACAGCCAATATTTTACTATAAGAAATGCTAATATTCCATGTGTTTTAGGAAATTATATATGCAGCATACCAAGATGGATGCTAAAAGGTGGCGTTAGCCAAAAACTACCTCTCCCTATAAATACTTTTGGCGCTTTATTAATAAGAGCCTATGGGAAAACAATACATCATTCAGGGAATACAATTCCTTCTTATGTATTAATTGACGCCAATATTAATTTTAATATTAGACCAAAATGTATATTTTCACTAAAAATTGAAAACATTTTGGACAAAAAATATTACCGTTCAGGTAGTGTTCCTCCTTATCCTTGGCCGGGAAGAACTATATACGCCAGCTTAAAACTAAATTTTTGAAGAAAAATGTTAAAAAAAGAGATAAAGATCATTATAGGAATACTATTTTTTATAGTTTTACACAGTCAATCCCTAAAAGCCAATACCATAGGAATATTTTGCACCAGAACTTGTTTGAATTTCGTTAACAACTGTTCTATAGATGATTATAGTACAAAAAAAATAGAGGGGGAAAATTTATGTGACACGGATAAACTAGTGGTTTTTGGACCAGAAGCCATCACTAAGTATTTAAAACATCGATGTAAAAAACAAAAAGTTATTTATTCGGGCCTATTATATCCGAACATATTTTTCCCACAGGAGCTACCTGGACCATTTTTATCGCCCCTACCAGGTTATTCTATATTAGAAAAATATGGTCAAAAATTTGTTATTATATATTCTGAACCACTAAATTATTACGTAAAATACTTAAAGAAACATCTAATAATCAAAGCCTACAAAATAAAATCTATATGGAATCTAGAAAAATCCTTACAGAAGGCACTCGAAAACAAAAATTACACACTTTTATTATTACCTGACCCGATTTTAATTGACAAAAGAGGAGAAAAAATATTGGATATAATCCTAGAAGAAAAAAAAGGAATAAAAATTATAAATTTACTAGGAAGAAGAAAACGAAAAGAATACAGACAGGAGACAATATTGGATATACCAGAAAAAGCATTATGTTATACTTTGATCAAACTTTTTCAAAAAACAGATTTAAAGAAAAAGATATATTTCCCAGAAAACCCTACCACACAAAAGATCGACTAAGATTTACCTTAAAGGTAATTCGATTATCTCTATATTCATAATCATCTAAATTTGACTTGCGATTTAAATGCATAAATTCAAAAGAGGCACTAAGAAATTTAGTTATAGGGCAGTCCCAAGCAAAAGAAAACACCGTACTATATTCCCTTATTGTCTCTAAAGAAGCTTCGGGAAAGTTATCTACCCTATAAGAAGTATTTACAAAAAAAGATCCATAATTATAAAAGCTATAATGACCAGAAAGACCAAAAAGCAAAAATTTAGAAAAACCTAAATCTTCACCATCAAAATAGATCTCATCATAACCAGAACTAGCCTCAAAGGACAAATCTACCTCATCCTCTTTCCACTTAAGCCTAAAATAACAGCTTGGACCACTTTGATCATCGAAAAAAGATATATATTGATAATAATAACCACCCCCTAAAGAAAAGTTCAAACTATCTGAATATGCATAAGAATAACCAATAGAAAAGTCATAAATATCGTAATCTGGAAAAGAAGAGGAGAAGTACATATTAGAAATAGAAAACTTAATAGAAATTAAAGATTCAAGAGAATTCCTATAAAAAACAGAAATATAATTTTGATATTCAACAAAGTCTGGCATATAATCAAATTCGCCAAAATTAACATCTGAATGAACATGAAAACCATAAGGGAAAGAAAACCAATACACAAAATCTAAATAAGGATTATGACTTGATGTATTTTCGACAACAGAGGAGCGATTATTAAAAAGCATATAATTATAACCTAGAGAACAATAGGAATCTCTATCCAAAGAATATCTAAACTGAACATTAGTAACATTATAATCATACTTAAGTTTTTCATACTTTATAGCACCAATCGCTTGTTGTATAATAGCTGGATCCTCCGAGCGCATAAAATTATCCCTAAAAATAAAAGAAAACCTATTAGCCCATAGTCTATTAAAATCTAACTCAAGATAGTGACGATTAGATTCTCTAGGAATTCCTCTAGAATAAGATACTTTTTGATACTCATAATCGAGATTAATTTTGGACAAATTATCTCCCATTGTTAGAGAAAAACCCGGAGATATATAATAAAGCCAATCACTAACTTCATTATTAGATGTAAAATAAATATTATCGTCATATTCTAAAGAAGAAGATATACGAGGCTCAAACAATAAATGTTTATTTAACAAACTAGCATCGGCATTGACATTAAAAAAAAAGATTAAAACAAGAAATAATAAAAACACCTCCATTCCCCCTTTGAAATTTATTAAAGTTTTTTAGTAAAAAACCCTCTTCATGTCAAAGCCTTTAAAACTTGGCAAGATATTTGCATTAAACCTATAAGAAAAAACTTATACCCAGGCCCATTCTAAAACTGAAAAAAGATACTACTAATGGGAACATATTTTATCCGACAAAGTGTCATGACGAGGCGACTTATACGCCCGAATGGTCTCGCCCACACCTATCATCGCAAGGAGGCCCGCAGGGGCCGACGAAGAGATCTAGATCCTTTGCTGCGCTCAGGACAGGGATTGCTGCGCTCACTACGTTCGCTTGCCATGACAGGGAGCAGAGGCGCTCGCTATGACATTATTCAATTGTCGCCTGTTTTATGCTCTTAGTAATATATTTTGGTAAAGATATTACGTAGATTTCTAACAATGAAAAGAGTCTTAGGAATAGGGACAGTGGCGGCCTTAGTTTCATGGCTTTTGTTCCAGGTACCCTTTTTGCGTGCTACCTGGCAGAGTATTGATCTGTTTTGCTTAGATAGCTGGATAAGGATGCGCGCCACCATTAAACCCGCCCCCAATGAAGTGTTGATAGTGGCCATTGATGACCAATCATTACAGGAAATAGGCCCTTGGCCGTGGCCTAGATCTATCCAGGCCCAACTGATCAATAAAATCGCCCAGGCCGATATTCGCGCCTTAGGTATAGACCTTATCTATGATAAGCCGCGTGCTGATGACAAAATTCTGGCTGCCAGTCTAGAGAAAATGCGTACAATATTACCGGTCTACACCGACGAAAATACCGGAATTTATATAAAAAACCATGGCCTATTTATAGAACGACTACTAGAACCAACCCCCCTACTCAGAAATAGTGCCTTTAATTTAGGACATATCATTTTAAATTATGATCCAGATGGGCTTACACGGCGCGTTCCCGTGTTCGTGGCTAATGCCCAGAAAATATTCCCAGCTTTTGGTATAACCTTGGCCTTAGCCGCTCAAGACCAGCGCCCCCAAAAAATTATATTTGCCCCTCATAAGATAATTTTTAACTCACTATCTATACCGATTGATGAAAAAGGAAATTTTTTTATTGGCTACCAAGGGGGCCCAGGTTCTATACCCTCTGTCAGTGCTGCAGACGTGTTAAGAGACCGTCTTCCCTTAAATATATTCAAGGGAAAAATTATCTTACTAGGGGTTACGGCCAACAAAGTGGCTAAAAAATGGGCAACCCCCTTTGTAGGAGAGGGACCTACCAGCGGAGTAGAAATACAGGCCCAAATTGTAAATTCAATCCTTCAGGACCGAATACCAGCCCTTACGCCATCTTGGCTAAACCTATTATTGACCATAACCCTTTCTCTAATAGCAACGGTTATCGCCCAAATATCCCCTATAATTTTGGTGTGCTGGCTCCTCCTCCCTGCTTATCTATTTATTTGGGGGTTAGGTGCCCTAAATTACCTACTACTCAACCTAATCCTTCCCCCCATTCCCTTGGCTCTCGCCTTATCCTTTGCCTTTCTAAACGTGTTTGCCTATAAGGCATGGCTATATAGAAAAAACCTGTTAGAACAGACCATGCAGTTAGGGACTTTGACCTCTATTTCCCCAAATCTTTCCCTTGAAGATGTTTGTAATATTATAAAGCGCCTTAGTCAGGCGGATGAAATACATGCTTTATTTCTTTTGGGAGACAGAAACATCTACCTAAGCATTCCTAAAGAGGAATGTTTAGCTTCTATCAAGATAAAAGCCAACAAAATATTAGACAGAGATTTACTAAAAAAACAGATAGAAGATATTTTAAAAGAACAAAAAAAAGATCACTACTTACTAATAACCACTAACGAAAAAAATATATGTGCATATTACATCATTTTACGCAAAAAAAAGTTTAATCCGGAAGAAAAATCAAAAATATATCAATTTATTTCACACGCTAGGCTTATTTTAGAAAGAGAAGCCTTACGCCAAGAAATACAAAACACTAAACAGGGCATAATAAATATGTGGTTAAAAAAGCTCTCTCAACAATCTCCTACATTATACGAACATTCACTCTTTGTAGCAAGACTGGCAATAAAAATAGCACAAAATATAGACTTAGATCCGGAACAGCAAAAAATAATTTACGAAACAGGATTATTACACGATATCGGTTTATTTGGACTACCTGAACGACTGATTTGGGAAGAGATAACCAGCCCTCAAGATCGTATGTGGATAGAAACTCACCCCCAATTAGGGGCTGATTTACTAAAAGAGGTCTCAAAATTTGACGTGATTGCTAAAATAATACATAATCACCATGAACGCTTTGATGGACGTGGTTTTCCAGAGGGGCTAAAAGGAAATGAAATACCTCTTGAAGCACGAATAATAGGCTTAGCTGAAGGCATAGCCACTAGTATAGAACAAAAAAAACGTGCGGGAAAAACTTGGAAAACAATAAAGAAAGAGATATACGAAGAAATAAGAAAAGACGAGGGAAAACGTTTTGATCCACGCTTAGTACAAATATTTTTAAATTTAAAAGGAGACTGGCAAGATGAAAAAATTAATTAATATCTTATTAATCATAATTTTTATAACATTACCCAAAACAATTAAAGCAAAAACGATAGAATATCTAGTTGTAAAGACAAAAGGAAGTGTATTAATCTTACCACCCAAAAGCAAAAACTGGATAGTACCCCACAAATGGATGGAGCTAAAATTAAAAACAAAGATCAAAACACTTAATAATTCATATATTGATATTTTGATAAACAGAAAAGCTCTAGTCCGAATAAAAGATAACTCAGAGATATCAATAATATCAATAACAAAAAAAATAGAAAAACTAATAAAACAAAATACATACCTAAAGAAAAATAAAAAAACTGGAACCGTAATAAAAATGTTTAAAGGGAAAGCTTTTTTTGTTATAGATCCACAATATCCCCAACTACCATTTATAGTAGAAACACCAATTGGTATTGCAGGAGTTGCAGGAACCAAATTTATAGTAGACTTATCAAAAAAAGGAGAATGTTTCGTGGCCGTATGGAGAGGAGCTGTAGTATTTTATAATATTAATTTTCCAAAACATTTCGTCCTAATTGAAGCAGGAAAATATTCATTAATTAAAAAGAAAAGAATACCTCATAAGCCGAAACCATTAAACAATATCATAAAACAAAGATATAAAGAAATAGAAAAACTTCACCTAACACACTTTATTATAGACACAATCAAAGAAGAACCGGGAAGTAAATATAAAGGAAATTTTACTAGAGGATATTCACCCACAATAATAACTACGCCAGCAACGAACATAAACAACGACATGACCAAAATGATAGACATGCAAAATAACAATATGGACAAAAAAGACATGCAAACAAAGCCGGACATGACAAATCAAACAGAGAACAAATCTTTGATGAATAAGCAAAAAGATAGTTGCCGATGAAAAAAGAAAACCAACAACTTTTTATACTATTCTTCTTATTATTATCATTTTTATTAGCACAAGGATTTATTTTTTTGTGGTGGGAGAAAAAACAGACAGAAAAATTTCTTGAATACATAAACAACATAATACACTACGCTGATATTGAAAAATTAATAACAAATGAAAACAGAAACAAAGACGGAATATATTACATAATAATTGACAAAAAATTAAAAGTAAAAACAAAAGAAATACCAGAAAATTCTATAACAAAAGAAGAAATAACATTCGCCAGGATGCAAAAAACAGAAATATATAATCTTGAAAAGAGATACATCATAATACCATTTAAAAAGTATATTATAATAGCTAAATTGGCCAAAAATAAAATTAATAGTAAGCTATGGGTTACAGAAACTATTTTTATAATACTATGGGTAACTATATTTAGTTTATACATAAAGAAGAAAATAACACCTAACAAGACTATAAAACGATTAATAAACGCTCTGGAAAAAGAATTAGCCTTAGAAGGCAACAAAATTACAATAGAAGAATTTACTAAAAAAGCTATAAAAATAATTAAACAACAAAAAGAAAAAATATTAAACCAAGAAGAGATCATAAAAGAAAGAGAAAAAGAAATAAAAAAGCTAGAAAGAGAGCTAAGAAAAACAAAACAAGACTTAGAGACAACACAGAATTCATTATTACAGGCAGGAAGTCTAATGGCTCTGGGAGAATTTGCGGCAGGGATTTCTCACGAATTAAATAATCCTCTAGGAATTGTATTAGGCTTTACTCAAATATTACTAGATGAATTTTCACTAGATAATCCTCATTATAATAAATTAAAAAGGATGGAAACAGAACTTAAGAGAGCACAAAAAATCATACAAGATTTATTAAGTTTTGCCAGACCAGCCGCACCCAAAAAAATATGGATTAATATAAATCAAATAGTTCAAGAAACTATACAACTTATATCTTATAGTATACCAAAGAATATAAAATTAGAAACCAAATTAGAAAATAAATTACCTTTATGTCTTGTAGACCCGGACCAACTAGAACAAGTTTTAATAAATATTATTAATAACGCTATAGACGCAATGCCAGAAGGAGGGACTTTACATATATCAACTAAATTATATAGACTTCGGACCCAAGATTGTTATGAACTTGGTTTAGCTATCACACAAAGCTCTCAAAACCTTCTTGAAACACAAGACCCATCACAGCGTATGCCAAAGACCAAACAATATAAGCCAGGAACTTTTGCCATTTGCATAGACATATCAGACACTGGCATGGGAATTGCTTCTGAAGATCTTGAAAAGATATTTACTCCCTTTTTTACTACCAAGAAAAAAGGAACTGGTTTGGGATTATCCATTTGTTGGAAATTAATAAGACAAAATAATGGCATTTTAAGAGTAAAAAGCTATCCAGGTAAAGGAAGTACCTTTCGCATAATATTACCTATAGAGGAGCAAGGAAATGATCCAAAAAGGTAAAATCCTCATCGTAGACGATGAACAGGGATTTTGTGAACTATTAGAGAACATTTTACAAAAAGAAGGATTCGATACTGTTTCCACCACAAACCCAATTTATGCTCAACAATTGCTAGAAAAGGAAGATTTTGATTTAGCTTTCTTAGACCTAAAGATGCCAGAGATGGATGGATTAGAACTACTAAATTATATAAAAACCTTCGATGAAAATATCGTTGTTATTATAATAACTGCCTATGGAACTATAGAAAAAGCTGTTGAAGCCATGCGTAAAGGAGCTTATGATTTTATAACCAAACCATTTCAAAAAAATGACCTTATACGTCTCGTTAACAAAGCTTGGGATAAGCGTAAACTACTATTAGAAATGAGTCACCTAAGAGCAGAAATTCAAGGAAGATATAGTTTTCAAAATATAATTGGTAAAAGCAAACCAATGCAAGATCTTTTTGACTTAATTAGCAAAGCAGCTACTAGTCCATGCAATGTTCTGATTCAAGGTGAATCAGGGACTGGGAAAGAATTAGTTGCTAAGGCTATACACTACAATAGTTCAAGAAAAAATAAAAATTTTGTCTGCCTAAATGCAGCTACTTTACAAGAAACTCTGTTAGAATCCCAACTTTTTGGTCATGTAAAAGGAGCTTTTACTGGAGCGTATAAAGACCAAAAAGGACTTTTTGAAGTAGCTAATGGTGGCACTCTTTTTCTAGACGAAGTAGCTGACATGAGCCCTCAAGTACAAGCTAAACTATTACGTGCCATTCAAGAACAAGAGATTATCCCCTTGGGTAGTAATTCTCCGCGCAAAGTAGATGTACGCATTATAGCAGCCAGTAACAAAGATTTAAGACAGGCCATAAAAGAAGGCTCATTTAGAGAAGATCTTTATTATCGCCTTAGCGTAATAACTATCTATATACCACCATTGCGTGAACGTAGGGAAGATATTCCTTTATTGGCCATGCATTTTTTGCATCGCTATGCCAAAGAGGCAAATAAAAAAATAGAAGGTTTTACCCCAAAGGCCATGGAATTATTGTGTAATTATTCCTGGCCCGGAAACGTACGCGAACTGGAAAATGTAATCCAATCGGCTATTTTTTTAGAAACAGGTCCCCAAATTACCACAAAATCGTTAAATTATGATGGGAAACTAACTAAGGTATCTTATTCTCCCCAAACATTAGCTCCCAAAGAAAATAACGATCTTCTCCCTTATGCCGAAGCCAAAAGAAAATTCGAGCGTGAATATTTGCTAAAAGCCTTAGAAAAGTGTGGAGGGAATATAAGCCTTACCGCCCGAAAGACAGGCATCATACGTCCAAATCTCTACAAAAAACTCAAAAAATTAAATATTCATATAAAACGTTCTTAAAAACAAGGATCTCCTCCCTACACACCTTGTGGCTAGCATATTAACCAAAATTGTATTATTTTTATGACGATTGTATTATTTTTAATACATTATTTAGGCTTTAGATAGATTTAGGCCCGGGTATAGACCCTCTGCCTTAGGATCATGTAGTATTTTTACTACATTTATTTGAGACTAAAATATTACCAGCCCCTATAAATGTCTTCCCTTGTAAGAGGAAGA
>JALSKZ010000039.1 GCA_026988575.1 Thermodesulfobacteriales bacterium
GTCTAATATCTCGGGCCTATTAGTAGCGGCCATTATGATAACCCCTTTTTTAGAATCAAACCCGTCCATTTCGGTCAAAAGCTGGGCCAAAGTCTGTTCACGTTCATCTACCCCAGAAACAGGGGATACCCCGCGAACCTTGCCCAGGGCGTCTATTTCGTCGATGAAAATGATACACGGGGCCTTTTCCTCGGCAGTTTTAAATAGGTCGCGGACCCTGGCAGCCCCCACCCCTACAAAGAGTTCTACAAAAGACGAGCCCGAAATGGAGATAAAAGGCACCCCGGCTTCTCCGGCTACCGCCTTGGCTAAAAGGGTCTTTCCCGTACCTGGAGGCCCCACTAAAAGGACCCCTTTAGGTATTTTGCCCCCCAAGGAGGTGAATTTTTCTGGATATTTCAGAAATTCGATGATCTGTTGGAGCTCTTCTACGGCCTCATCAACCCCGGCCACATCTTTAAAATTCACTTCTATTTCGTCTTGCACATAAATACGGGCCTTACTCTTGGAAACTCCCATTACCCCCCCTTCGGGAGGGCCAAAGCGTTTCATAAGAAGGACCCACAACAACAAAAAGAATACTAAAGGGAGGACCCAGGACAACAACTGCATTAACCATGAAGACCTGGGCTTGGCCTCAAAACGAACTCTCCTTTGTTCTAATTCTTTGACCAGAGAAGGATCATTTACACGGTAGGTATAGAAGGCAAGCGAAATAAGTTTTACGGGTTTTTTCCGTATTTTTGATAGGGCCTTTTCCGCCCCCGGTTTCAATTCACCCTGAATTTCATCCTGACCAATTACCACCTGCTTTACAAGCCCTTGCTTTAATAAGGCCTTAAATTCATCATAAGTGAGCTCCTCACGAGGTTGAAAATGAAAATATTGAAGGAAAAAAAAGACAAAGAGGAGGAATAAAAGGGCATACCAAAGGTAGTTAGCCGATATACCAGGACGCTTTGTAGAACGCTTTTTCTGACTCAATCTCTACCTCCCCTTTAGAGTTAACAAAAAGATTCTCTATTATGCAATGCCTTGGGGACTTTTCGGGGCGGATTTCCTGTGTTACCCAAAAGATATGCGTACTCTTTCCCAAGAGCAAATTAGTCAGGTCGTGGCCCAAGGCGTAATTGAGGCGTGTCGTTATCTACCCCTAGAGGTAGAAAAGGCCTTAAGAGAGGCTTTAGAAAAAGAACCTTCTCCCCTTGGTCGGGAAGTACTAAAAATCCTCTTACAAAATGCCTCGTTAGCCCGCAAAGAAGGGCTTCCCCTGTGTCAGGACACAGGCATAGCTGTGATTTTTGTCGAATTTGGCGAAGATTTAAAGGTCTCTAGTCTGGAAGAATCTCTAAACGAGGGAGTAAAGCGTGGATACCAAAAGGGCTTTTTGCGTAAATCTGTAGCAGATGTAATTACCCGTAAAAACACAGGTACAAACACCCCTGCCGTTATTCACGTGAAAATTGTACCAGGAGACAAACTGCACCTTACCCTCTTGCCCAAGGGGTGTGGCAGTGAAAACATGAGCCGTTTGGCCATGTTGCCCCCTTCATCAGGTATAGAGGGCATAAAAGAATTTGTTCTGCATACGGTTAAAGAAGCAGGCCCTAATCCTTGCCCTCCTATTACAGTGGGCGTAGGCCTTGGGGGTTCCTTTGAAAAAGCAGCCCTGCTAGCCAAAGAAGCCCTATGTCGACCCCTGGGGCAACCTTCTCCACAACCACAAATAGCCCAACTAGAAAGGGAGCTCCTGGAAGAAATAAATAAACTTGGTATAGGCCCCTTGGGGTTTGGAGGCCATACCACGGCTTTGGCTGTACATATAGAAACGTATCCTACCCATATAGCTAGTTTACCCGTGGCGGTAAATATCCAGTGTCATGCTTACCGCATAAAGCGTGTTGTGTTATAAGGAGGTCAGTATGTTAGAAATAAAGATCCCTGGTGGAGAAGAATTTCGTCTGGAAAACCTGGTCATGGATTTTAACGGGACCATGGCTATAGACGGCATTCTCCTACCTGGTGTAAAAAGACGTTTGGATACCCTGGCCAAAGACCTCAAGCTTCATGTAATCACCGCGGATACCTTTGGTCGGGTCAAGGGAGCCTTAAAAGACACCCCGTGTCACATCACGATTCTCCCCGAAGGGGATCAAGATACGGCTAAACTTGAATTTGTCAAAAGTCTCGGGGCTGATCATGTAGTGGCCTTTGGTAACGGACGCAACGACGCCTTAATGCTTGAAGCCGCAGCCTTGGGGGTAGCGGTGTTAATGAACGAAGGAATAGCAAGAGAAACGCTATTTGCGGCCAATATTGTTGTACCCAATATTATTGATGCCCTAGACCTTCTCCTGAATCCTCTCCGACTCAAAGCCACCTTGCGTCGTTAAGGGTTTGCTTTTGAATTTTAAAAGTTATCCTAGCCAATGAGGAGGAGACTTTTAAAAAAGATAGGAAGGTTTTCTATCCTCAAATCTGTCTATCTCGGATCTGTCTTATACATTTCATTGTTAAGCAAATTCACATGAGACCTTTGAATAATTGT
>JALSKZ010000040.1 GCA_026988575.1 Thermodesulfobacteriales bacterium
GAAAATTGCAGCTCACCAACCAGGCACCCTCCTTGATTTCCCTGTCTAATTTGGCCCTCAAGTCCAATAAAAGATCCGGGAAGAGATAACAAAAAACCAGGTCATAACGGCTCAAATCCACTTGGAAAAAGTCTTTACGGTAGACTTTGGCCGGGGTACGCCAACAAAAATTCAAAAAACGGGCCACAAAGACTGCCCAAAGATTTATCTCAAAACCTTCGGCCTTTATGCGATATTTACGCCAGACAGCCCTTAAAAAGCGACCATCCCCACAACCTAGGTCTACTACCCGCATATCCGACGAAAGGGGCAAGACGTCCAGAATCGCCTTTATTTTTTGGCCTGAGGTGGGCACAAACAGGGCTCCTTTGGTCTTAGGTAACACAGAAACAGTACCCACCACATAAAGAAATTTTAATACAGCCAAGGCCCCAAACACCATGGCCAAAAGACAAAAGATTTCTCTCACCGTCTTACAATCTCCACCTCAGCCCACGGGTAATTCTGTAAAACTGATATCTCCTGTCTAAGAGCCATTTCTAAAAGGGCCAGAAAATAAGCTATGGCTTCCTCCCTACTGGCGGCACGAGAAAGCAGGTCCTTTAAAAAGATTTTGCTTCGGCCAGCCAAGATAGACCTAATCTCGGCCATTTTTTCCGCGATCAAGATCCGGGCCCGGGCCACTTCATATACCCTGGGAGGCTCTTTACGCAACACATTATTTAAGGCCTCCAGGAGCTCAAAGAGGGAGGCCTTGGGAGAAGGAGCAGGGGCTTCCATAGATCGTTTAGGGACAAATACTTCCCGACCAAGCAAAGGCCGGGCCCAAAGCCACTTCGCCGCCTCCTGGTATTTGGCCAGCTCTAAGAGAGGTTCCACTATTTGGAGACGTGGATCTTCCGGCTCTTCAGGACTTTCCTCACGGGGTAATAACATCTGGCTCTTGATATAAATGAGGGTAGCGGCCATGAGCATGTACTCACCGGCAATTTCTAGGTCAAGGGCCTTCATTAACTCCAAATACTGAAGGTACTGTTCGGTGATAAGAGACATGGGTAGATCAAAGATGTCTAGCTTATTTTTACGCACAAGGTGCAATAAGAGGTCTAACGGCCCTTCAAAAACAGGTACCTTTACTATACACTCAAGCTCGGCCATCTACCTTGAGAAGCTGGTGGACTTTTTTTAGACAAAGATTCATGACCACCTCTATTCCGGCGGCCTTGGCCCTCGCGGCAGCCTCTCTGTTTACTATTCCTTCCTGCATCCATATGACTTTTACCCCCCGGGCTATGGCTTCTTCCACTATAGGCATAACTTGATCCGGACGCCGAAAGATAACCACTGTGTCTATCTTTGCTTCGGGAGGTAGCGCGGAAATAGAAGGGTAACATTTCCTGCCCAAAATTTCGTCTTGACCTGGATTAACCGGCCACACTTCAAACCCTTGCGCCAACAAGTAATGTAAAACCTGGTGACTGGGCCTCTGCGGCTTTGGACTTGCTCCCACTAAGGCTATACACCTAATTGACTTCAAAATCTCCTGGATATGTTCAGGCAATTGGGAATAGTCAGGTAATTGACAGGCCTGCATTTATACCTCCCTAATAAATACTTGCTTTAATAATACTAAAGATACTAATCTATCCCAGGAGGACAAAAAGGCCTTTTTATGGATGAATACCAATGTCTCCCCTAATCCATACTGGCGAATCTGCTTAGAGGCCTCAGCGCCCGAAGAGGTCCTGGCCAAGGTCCCGAACAACTTAAAGATTCTTCACACATGGCCCTTGGAGACGGGACTTTGGGCGGTAGACGTATGGGGGCCAGAGACAGCCCTCAAGGATCTTTGTGCCCAAATACCGCCGTCCACCCTGTGTTCTACACAAAAGATTCCCAAGCCAGGCTATCTTACCACCCTAAGGTATAGCAAGGTCTGTCTGTTTTGGACTCTTAAAATTAAAGCAGGACACCTGAGCCTGATACCCTCTAAGGCCTTTGGTTCAGGAACACACCCAACGACCACCATGCTCCTAGAATTGCTGGACGAGCTCTGGCAAGAGGGACAAAGGCCCCGAAAAGTCCTCGACTTAGGCGCCGGAAGCGGCATTTTATCTCTGGTGGCCGCAAAACTATTTAAAGCCCAGGTATATGCCGTGGAGATAGACCCTTGGGCCGCCAGTTTTTGTCAAAAAAATATCCGGTTAAACCATTTTGCTTCCCAAATCCACGTCATATGTGGTACCTGCGCCTGCCTTAGGGGACCATTTGATCTAATCGTGGCCAATATTTATCTACGGGTCCTGATGCAAGAGGCCACCCAAATAATATCTCTTCTTGCCCCCAAGGGTATCCTTATGTTATCGGGATTTCTAGAAGATAGTAGTCATAGATTATGCCAAAAATATGCTAAACTTGCTTTGATAAAAAAGCACACAAAACAAGGGTGGGAGGCCCTTTGGTGGCAAAAAAAGTAGGTATTTTAGGACGCCTTATCGGCGGGTTTTCTCTAATTGTTTTCTTGGTATTAATAGCTGATATTTACGTTATCTACAAAATATTTCAGTTACAAAACATATCAAAACAAATTGTTACAGACAATCAGATCATATATTTTCAGGAAAAAATGTCTGAATATTTTTTAGCAATGTTACGCAACGAACGACAATATATCTATTTTAGAGACAAAGCGTTTAAAAAATACTTCGAAAAAAACCAGGAAAAATTTGATTTCTATTTTCAGAAAATAAGAGATAAAGCAACAGACGACAACATAAAGGAACTTTTAGAAAAAGTAGCCGAAATAAAAAAGGCATATATCGCCCTATGTCAAAGAGAATTTCAGGCTATAGAAAGTCAAAAAAACACAAAAACCTTAAACAACATCGATAAGCAAAGAAAAGAAATAACAGGTGAAATGATTCAAATATTAAAAAACATCAATCAATACCTAAAAGAAGAAATTAAAAAATTGGCAGTAGGATTAGACACACAAATACACACTAGCATACAAACCGTAATATATACTCTCGTAATAGTAGCGATACTAATTATCGTAATGGCATCTATTTTAGCCTATAACATAACTCATCCTCTATATTTTATAGTGCGATATACACAAGAATTTGCCAAAGGAGATTTTAGTAAACGTTTAAAAATAGATTCACCTCCAGAAATAGAAAAACTGGCTGATACATTAAATAGCATGGCTGACAAGCTACAAGAATTAGATCGACTTAAGGGAGATTTTTTCTCTATAATCTCTCATGATTTAAAACATCCTTTAGCCTCAATTCAGGAGAGTGCTTTGTTGTTAGAAGAAGAAGCAGTTGGTGAGATAAATGATGACCAAAAAAAATTAATAGAAATCATACTAGAAGAAACAAGAAAGCTAATACGTATGATTGAAGAAATTATGGATTTGAGCAAACTAGAAGCCGGCGTAATGAAATTTGAATTTGAAACAATAGATCTAAAATTACTGATAAACAAAGTTTGTAAAGACCTAAGCCCTATTTTTATGCGTAACCATATCAAATTAAAAATAGATATGGAAAAAGATCTACCAACAGTAAAAGTAGATATAAAGCGCATAGAACAAGTCCTTCAAAATTTATTACTTAACGCGGTAAAATTCTCGCCAGAAGATAGCGAAATTAATTTGCAGGCCAAAAGAGAAGCAAACGGGGTAGTAGTATCAATAAAAGACCAAGGTCCTGGTATTCCGCCAGAAAATTTGGATCACATATTTGAAAAGTTTGTCCAACTTTATAAGGGGTCTAGAGCCAAAGGTACCGGACTGGGCCTGGCCATAGTTCGTTATATAATTGAAGCACACGGAGGCAAAGTGTGGGTAGAAAGCAAAGAGGGAGAGGGCAGTACATTTTATTTCTTTTTACCTGGGGGCTCTTAGTCTTTCTTCTTCCAGGTTGTCTTAAACAAATTGAAGGACCTAAAGCACCACCCCCTAAAGCCCCCGCGGCCGTAGAGAAAATCCCTGTCTTGCTAGGTAAGGGAAAGTATAAAGAAGCCCATGAACTCAGCCAAAAACTAGAAAAAAAATTATGGGGGCATAAAAAGGCCGAAATCACTTACTACTTGGCACTGATGTATATAGACCCTCAAAGTCCTTATTATGATCCTCCACAGGCTGAGCTTCTGCTGGAAAAATTAGAGAAAAATTATTACCCATCGGTCTGGGGTATATCGGCCAAAGTATGGCGCAATGTTCTCCAACAACTCGAGGGTTACAAGAGACAGGCCCAAAGACTCAAGGCCGAAAGAGAGAGAAAAAAGGCTTGGGCCCAGTGCCGAATACTTGTAGCCCGAAACAAATTTGAAAGGGCCTTACTGGTATGTAAAAGGCTCCTGCCCGAGGCCCAAGGCGAACATAAAGCAGCATTGCTTTACTATCTGGGCCTGCTTTACGCCAACCCCAAAAATCCCCAAAGAGACCTAAACACGGCCCTTTCTTATTTCAGAGAAATTGAACAAAAATGGCCCACAACTATATGGGGCTTGGAATCACAGATATGGTGCGCTAATATTCGAGCTTTAGAAGAGTTAAAAAAACTAAACTTGGAACTGGAAAAGACCAAAGAACGTATTGAAAGTCGATGAAGGCACGCATTCTGGTTGTCGATGATGATCCTAACTTTTTGCACGTTATAAGCCTGCGTTTAAAGAAGGCAGGCTACGATGTTATAGGCCTGGCTGATGAGCACAAGGCCGTCAAGGCCGTTTCCGAACAAGATATTGAGGTGGCCATTGTAGACTTACAGCTCAAACGAAATGATGGCATATCGCTAATGACCCAACTCCACCTGATAAAGCCAGATTTACCCATTATTATTCTCACTGCCTATGGCTCAATAGGAACCGCCGTTAAAGCCATGGAAAAAGGGGCTTTTACTTACTTGACCAAGCCTTTCAAAAAAAGAGAGCTCTTGGCCCACTTAGAAAGGGCTTTGGAAAACAGGTTCCTGCATCAGGAAGTAAAACGGCTCCAGAATCTGGTTAAAGAATATTCCTTTAGCAACATCGTGGCCAAAAGTTCCAAAATGCGCCAGGTCCTTAAACTAGTGGCCCAAATAGCCCCTACCGATTCCACGGTGGTCATTCAAGGAGAATCAGGTACAGGGAAAGAATTAATAGCCAAGGCCATACATTTGGCTAGTCACCGGGCCGAAGGTCCCTTCGTGGCCCTTAATTGCGCCGCCTTACCCGAAAGTCTCCTGGAAAGCGAACTATTTGGTCACGAAAAAGGGGCCTTTACCGGAGCAGTCACCGCAAACAAAGGTCTTTTTGTAGCCGCCCATAAAGGCACTATCTTCTTAGACGAAATTGCCGATATGCCTTTATCTATTCAGGCCAAACTCCTGCGGGTCATTCAAGAAAAACAATTTTTTCCCTTAGGGAGTGATACCCCGGTAAAGGTCGATGTCCGCATAATAGCGGCTACCAACAAAGACCTTAGGGAAGAGGTAGAAGCGGGCACCTTTAGAAGAGACCTGTTTTATCGCATCCACGTAATACCCATTCACCTCCCCCCTCTTAGAGAACGCAAAGAAGATATCCCTTACCTGGTAGAGCACTTTGTAAAAAAACACGCTCCAAGGCTGGGGAAGTCCATAAAAAGGGTGGAGGAGACAGCGATTAAAAAGCTCTTAAGTTACGACTGGCCCGGTAACATCCGCGAGTTGGAAAACATAATCGAATACGCCCTGGTCTTGACTGAAGGCCCGGTCTTAAAGGCAGACTATATAATGCTGCCTGAGCAATCTTCCTCAAATATTAAGCCCTTTAAGGAAGCCAAGGCCGAATTTGAACGTAAATATTTATGTGAGGTCTTGCGTCTTACTCAGGGGAACATAAGTCAGGCGGCCGCCTTGGCTGGTAAATACCGCGCTGACTTTTATAAACTCCTGCGCAAACACCAAATAGACCCGCAGGCCTTCAAACTAAAGATCTCCTCTGAACCCGACTAAACAAAACCGTGCTCGCGTAAAAAATCTAAGGAAAGGGAAGAGGAAGCCACATAAGGCCTTAGAAGACGGGCTACATACTTACCAATTAAGTCGGTCTCGATATTGACCTTATCTCCTGGCCTCCGCAACCCAATGGTAGTTACCTTTGCTGTATGGGGAATAATGGCCAGACCAATTTCTTGTTCATACACATTATTAACCGTAAGGCTGATACCATCTACGGCAATAGAGCCCTTTTCCACCACATAGGGCATCAATTCCTTGGGTAACCGCACCCGAAGAAATAAAAAACTCCCTTTTTCTTCACGCAGGGTTATCTCTCCTACCGCATCCACGTGACCAGAGACAAGGTGCCCCCCTAAACGGCTACCCATTTGTAACGCTCGCTCCAGATTCACCTTATCTCCTACAGCCAGCTTCCCCAGAGTTGTCCGACGTAAAGTTTCGGGAGAGACATCAACGGCAAAGACCCCTTGTCCACATTCCACCACTGTAAGACAGGCCCCATTTACGGCTATGCTATCCCCTAGATGGGTATCTGTAAGATCAAAAGGAGCCTTAATTTCTAAACGACACCCCTGAGCCAAACTCTTTTTGGCCCTTATTTCACCAAGCCCTTCGACAATGCCTGTAAACATATCTGCTCCTCTATTCTAAATAATGATAGAGACCTTTGCAAAACACCTTTAGGATCCCTTGCGGTTGTACTTGCCACACTGATCTCGGTAATTTTGCAAAGTTCCCGATAACGATAATTTGCCGCGACCTACCGGACAATAAAAGTTCATATTGCCCCTTGAAGGCAGAAAAATTTTTATCTAAAAGAGACCATGCGGATCGTTTTTTTCTTCTCTTTCTTGTTCTGCTTTATCTTTCTAACTGGTCTTTGCAAAGCCATAGAAAAGTTTGGTTTTCCGGAGACAAAGGCCAAAATTGCCATTTTTGCCGACCAGCTGCCCCCTCATCTAAGCGAAGCCCAAATAAAATTTGCCGCCACCCACTATGTGGGAAGCCAAAAATTAACCCTAAACACCATAAAAAGGCTGAGAAAATATAACCCTGGCTTTGTGGTGCTACATTATCACTTGGCCCTCTGGCAACAACAACCAGAACACCACTTCATTATCGATGGCAAACATTGGGGTAATGACTGGCCTTTAGTAAACAAACATGAGAGCTGGTTTTGGCACAATGCAAAGGGGCAACGTGTGCGCTCCAAAATAGACGGCAAATATCTCATGAACATAAGTGACCAGGGCTTTCGAAAATACTGGAAGACCTCTATAGCGCACCAAATTATTGCTGGTCAATATCAGGGCGTCTTTCTGGACTCTGCTTCTCCAGCCCTCCTGCCTTGGGAAGCAGCCCCCGCCGACCCAAGGCTGGCTGGGAAAGCCGTTATTAAGCGCCGCTTTAAAGAACTGGGGGGGTTGACCTGGAGTAGGGCCTACGAAAATTTTATGCGTGAACTCACTTCGTTTTTGGAATTTCTTGGTTTTGCCACCCTCCCCAATATCGGGGCCTTATTTACCACCTGGGACACCACCGATTATTACACCACTGCCTCTGGGGCCTTTATGGAAGGCGCCTTTGATACCAAAAGTATAAAAGACTGGCAAATGGCTGTGGCACGTACGCTAAGGCTCATCCGAAACGATAAAATCGTAATCTTTCAGTCCTATCTACACGACCCATATGACTACCAAAAACGGATCTATTATCTTAGTTGTTATCTATTGCTTAAAGGTCGTTATACGTATCTATTTTATTTTGTCGGACCCATCTTTTCTTGGTACCCCGAATGGGATTTAGACCTCGGGGAGTACAAAAAACCAGTACATAACCTCCAAGAATTACAGGTCAAACCTGGCCTCTATTGTCGAAAGTACCAAAAGGGAGAAGTATGGCTAAACATAGGCCACAAAAGCCGAAGTATCTATTTAAAAAAGCCCCTTTATTGGGTAAAGGTAAAAGGTGGGGGACCGGTAGACAAAAGGGGCAATATAGCAGGTAAAATTATCACCACACAGGCCCCAAAAATTGTCTTACCCCCCTGGAGTGGGGCTGTGTTGCTTTATCATCCTCCAGAGGCTCTACAATCCAAACTGCTACGACCTTAGCGAGGCTATCGCCTAGGGCTTTAAAACGGCGTTGTCTATTAGTCTGGCTTTACCCACAAAGACAGCCAGGGCCAGAAGAGTGGGACCCCTGACTTCCGAGAGGGGCTCAAGGGTTTCGGGATGACAAAATTCCACATAATCAATCCTGGTGTAAGGATGCGAAAGGATAAATTGTTCCAGTTCTCTCTTTAAAAGGGAGACCTCCCTTAGCCCTTGCTTTATCTTTTCTTGGGCCAGACAAAGAGCCTTATAAAGGCATGTGGCACTTTTTCTCTCCTCGGTAGAGAGATATACATTTCGAGAACTCATAGCCAGGCCGTCCGCCTCGCGCACAATAGGGTGGCCTATAATCTCTAAATCAAGGTCCAGATCCGCCACCATACGCCGAATAACCAAGTACTGCTGGTAGTCTTTGAGACCAAAGACGGCCAAATGAGGCCTGACAATATTAAAAAGCTTAAGACACACCGTAGTAACACCACGGAAGTGTCCTGGACGCCGCGCCCCACAAAGAGGCTTTGTTAGTTTAGCTACCTCCACGTAGGTCTGAAAGGACTCCGGATACATTTCTTGGGCCTCTGGAGTGAAGATGACATCTACCCCCACTTCCTGGGCAAGACGGATGTCTCTTTCTAAATCGCGGGGATATTGGCGAAAGTCTTCCTGCGGACCAAACTGTATAGGATTCACAAAAATACTTACCACCACTTGGTCGGCCAGTTCCTTGGCCCGACGCATAAGGGCCAAGTGCCCTTCATGAAAATAGCCCATAGTGGGGACAAAACCTATACGCAGACCCTTTTGACGAGCATCATCTGCCCAAGACTTCATCTTTCTTATGGAAGAGATCGTTTGAATAGTTTCTCCCTCCTTTCTCTGTTAGTTAGCCAGCGGGGCAAATTCTGTATAATAAGGGCCTTGAGGTGCTCCAAGGTCCAGTAATGTGCCCCGGGCAAAAAGGCCTGAAAACGGTCCATGGTATCTAGCCGATCGTTTGCATTATAGTCCACCAGCCAAAAAAGCAATCTGTGTGCCACAGGCTCATAACCCCACATCCAAACACGCCTCAAGCCATTGTGGTCTTCGCGAATCAGCACCCGAATGAGCAAGCTCGGTGTATCAAATAAAAATTCTCCCTCCCAGGGGAGCTGAGGTAACTGGGCCAAGACGTGGTAGGGATATTGCACGAGGGGGGAAAGTATTTCAAAAAGGGGCTTACGGGCATCGTAAATGAATACCGGCGTACCTATATCGGCAAACTTATAGACTACTTTCATGTCTTCGTTTTTTAGGGCTATACAACCAAAAGTCCAGTCTCGTCTCAAGCCGTGTAGCCCTCTTCTATAGAGGCCCCCTCCATGAATACCAATATCCCCCCCTAAAAAAGTCTTGGCCCTTCTTTTGAGTTTATTTTTTTTAATATTAGTCTCTCTTAAAGCCTGGAAAAATTGTTCTTTGTCAAGGCGTCCTTCCCAGTAGGCCCTTTCCAGATCAGTAACACTGGGATAAGAAAGGCTCAAGAATAGATAATAATGCCGGGAAGGGTGTTTGTCCCAAACGGTATAAAACCCTTCTGGGGTGGCCCCATCTCCTTCACGTCTTTTGGGCTGTTCGGGGTTCCAACCCAAGGAACAAGGAAAACTTTTCCAAAGAGTACCATCCTTGTACAGGAATAGCACCCGTGAAGCCTTTTCCACAACGATCAATTTATTTGCCTTGGAAGTTGTGCTAAATAGAATAAAAAAGGCAAAAACAATTGTTTCTAGGAATAAAATTAGGTTTAATTTCCTGTCAAAGGGCAAAATAGACCACCTCATCTTAGAAAAAAGATTTTTCAAATTATACCTACCGCCTTAAAGTATAGTATAGGAATTTAACTTTAAATCCTAAAGGAGGTGTAACATTATGAGGAAAAAGGTTGTTGCTTTGATAATGGCTCTGTCTTTCATGGGCGCCTCTTCTGGTGTGGCCATGGCCAAATCCTGCAAAGGGACTGTAAAAGAATTTGACGGAAAGACCATGGTGATTTCGATTAAGGGCAAATGTAAATGTGCGGTAGGAGATGAAGTAAAAATAAAGGTCAAGAAAAAGATGGCTGTAGAGGGCTGCTAAAAAAATGAGGGGGGTCATCCCCCCCTTAACATTTTGTCGAAGCATCTATAGCTTTGTTTAACCACATCGGAGTGGAGAGGTAAATCTAACAAAGGTTCACGATTAATCTCTCGTTTGAAGATATCTTCACTTTCAGGTAGATAGCCTAAAAACATAAGTCCTGTTTGCGCGCATATCTCCCTTACATAATCGTCTAAGCTCTCTGGTATTTGGGCTGGAGCACGATTGACCAAAAGCCAGAGATGGTCTACTTCAAGCTGCAAAGGCTCTATAAGCCTGGCAATACGTGAGGCAGTAAGGACTCCTCGCGAGGAGGCATCGGAAACCACCAATAGGTGACCTATCTCCCGCATATTGAGCCGAGAGAGGTGTTCCATACCGGCTTCGTTATCTATAACTGTATAGGCGTAATGGCGTAATAGCTTCTCCAAGGCCTGAGACAAAAAAGAATGCGCGGCACAATAACACCCTGGACCTTCTGGTTGCCCCATTACCACAAGATCAAAATCGTCGGCTTCAATAATGGCCTCGTTTAGACGCATCTCGATATAATCTGTACGAGCCATGCCCTGCGGAACACTGGAACGGAGTTCGTTTTTTATCTCCCCCAGGGTCACCTGTACTTCAAGGCCTAAGAGTTCGTTTAGGTTGGCGTTGGGATCGGCATCAACCGCTAAAACAGGGGTCTTTCCCTTTTCTACAAGGTATTTTACCAGAAGAGCAGTTACTGTAGTCTTACCTGTACCCCCTTTGCCTGCCAGGGCAATAGTATTGGCCATTTTAATCTTCCTTTGTCCTCTGGTGTCGGTCCTTAAAGAGTTTGTAAGTCAAACTATCCACCAGGGCCTTACAGCTTGCTTCTAAAATATCATGGGATACACCAACGGTGCCCCAGCGATCCTTCTGGTCGCGGGAAAAAATAAGCACCCGCACCATGGCCCCGGTCCCCGGGCTCCCCGGAAGGACCCTAACTTTATAATCTTCAAGGACCATTTCCTTCAACTGGGGATAAAAACGCTCCAGGGCCTTACGAATAGCGTTATCCAGGGCATTTACCGGTCCGTTGCCCGAAGCCGCGGTGTGTTCTACTTCTCCTACCCCAGGAGGCACCCGTACCATCACTGTGGCCTCTACCTGAGGAGAACCTTCTTCGGGGTTTTGCATATCAAAGACCCGATAACCTAAGAGTTCAAAATACTGCTTTGGTTCCCCTATCAGGCGATACATCAAAAGTTCCAGGGAGGCCTCAGCGGCTTCGAACTGATAGCCCTCAGCCTCTCGTTTTTTAACTTCTTCGACGATCTTGGCCACCATGGGGTCATGAGCCTCTAGCTTTATACCGAACTGTTTGGCCTTATAGAGGATATTGCTCCGTCCGGAAAGATCAGAGACAAGCACCCGTCTGGTATTACCCACTAACTCTGGCTCTATGTGCTCATAGGTGCGGGGATGACGCATGACCGCAGACACATGAACACCACCTTTGTGGGCAAAGGCACTGCGACCCACATAGGGTAAGTAACGGGGGTGGGGGATGTTGGCAATTTCGCAGATATAGCGCGAGATTTCGGTTAACTTATGAAGATGCCTTTGCACCTCGGCCTCATAACCCATCTTTAAGATGAGATTGGGTATAATAGAACAGAGATTGGCGTTACCACAGCGTTCGCCAAAACCGTTTATGGTACCCTGGACCTGAAGGGCTCCTTCAAGCACCGCCATAATAGAGTTGGCCACGGCACATTCCGTATCATTGTGGGCGTGAATCCCCAAGGTGACCCCTTTGCCCAGGCGCTTCTTTACCTCGCGTATTATCTCGACTATCTCGTGGGGCAGCGTCCCCCCATTGGTATCACAAAGCACAAGGACATCGGCCCCGGCCGAAAAGGCACGTTTTAGGGTCTCACAAGCGTAGTCTCTGTCCGCCTTAAAACCATCAAAAAAATGTTCGGCATCGTAGAAAAGTTTTTGACAATGGGGTCTAAGATAGGCCACCGAGGCTTCGATGATTTCGAGGTTCCGGTCCAAGGTAGTCTTTAAGGCCTCCTTTACGTGAATATCCCAGCTCTTGCCAAATATGGTAATCACCGGGGTCTTGGCCTGGATCAGGGCCTTAAGATTTGCGTCTTCTTCGGCCCGGGTGCGCGGGTGGTGTGTACTCCCAAAAGCCGCAATCTGGGCGTGTTTTAGGTTATAATCTCTTATCTCTCGGAAAAAACGGGCGTCTTTAGGATTAGACCCCGGCCAACCTCCTTCTATGTAATCAAGACCCAGCTCGTCAAGCTTTAAGGCCACAAAGATCTTGTCTTCTACCGAAAGATTAAAATCTTCGGCCTGGGTGCCATCACGCAAGGTAGTGTCGTAAAATTCAACCTGCCTGCCCATTTCACTCCTCCTGCACCGGCGACTCCAGATGAAAGGCCTCGTGCAGGGCTCTCACCGCCAGTTCCGTGTATTTTTCGTCGATTACACAGGAAATTTTTATCTCCGAAGTGGATATCATTTGGATGTTAATACCGTGTTCAGCAAGTACTTGAAACATCTTGGAAGCCACTCCCGGATGAGCTCTCATCCCCGCCCCTACAATAGAGACCTTGGCGATATCTTTGTCACCTTCTATCTCTTCAATACCTAAATCCATCTCTACATTCTGAACCACTTTTAAGGCCTTTTGGTAATCTGTGCGGGGCACCGTAAAGGTCATATCAGCCTTTCCGTCGGGACGACTAGTCTGAATAATCATATCAACCACTATACCCGCTTCGGCAATGGGGCCAAAAATCTTGGCCGCCACTCCGGGCTGATCAGGGACACCATGAAGGGTTATCCGGGCTTCGTTTCTGTTGTAGGTAACCCCCGATACTAACACCTTTTCCATTGACTTATCCTCCTCTACCACCATGGTGCCTGGCTCATCGGTAAAACTGGAACGGACATGTATGGGTACACCATATATTTTGGCGAACTCCACCGAACGGATTTCCAGCACTTTGGCCCCCATACTGGCCAGTTCTAGCATCTCTTCATAAGAGATACGGTCTATTTTCCGGGCCTTCGGCACAATATGGGGGTCCGCCGTAAAGACCCCTTCCACATCGGTAAAAATTTCACACAGATCGGCCTTTAACGCCGCAGCCAGGGCCACCGCCGTGGTATCAGACCCCCCACGTCCCAGGGTGGTAATATCTCCTGTTTCGGAAATACCTTGAAACCCAGCCACTACCACTATGTTGCCTTGGTCTAAATCTCGCCGAATTTTTTCGGTGTGGATATCCTGAATACGGGCCTTACCAAAAAGGGCGTCGGTCTTTATGGGAATCTGAAAGGCTACGTAGGCCTTGGCTTGATAACCAATATGCTTTAAGGCCATGGCCAATAAAGCCGCCGAGACCTGTTCTCCTGTAGATACCAGCATATCTAACTCACGAGGGCTAGGGTCAGGACATAATTCATAGGCCAGATTTAAAAGACGATCGGTCTCGCCACTCATAGCCGAAACCACCACCACCAGATCATGCCCCTGGTCTCGATAACGGGCTATTCGACCAGCAACCCTTCGTATGCGCTCTAAATCTCCTACCGAAGTACCCCCGTACTTTTGAACAATGAGCATCTTATTAATCCTCCTTCTTCCCCCCCCAGATAGGATCCTCTCCAAAGTGCAAGAACCACCATTCTTCAGGATTAGCCCCTTGGTCGTTAGGGGCTAGAGACACGCGATAGTGTTCGCAATATTGCATGAGAAGTTGATAGGCCTCGTTTAAACGCTGCATAAGCTTTACATCTCCCGTACGATCGGGATGCCACTTGGCCGCCAAAAAATGATACCGGGCCCTTATTTCGGCCCGCGTAGTTTCCACAGGCAACCCCATAATTTTGCGGGCTTCTTCGAGTTTTTGCCACTTATCTTTGGACATACAGAAACTTTACCAACAAATACTCCCTAGGCAACGCAAAAAACCAACTTCTGATCTTTAAGTAGCGGTAAAACTCAGGTTTAAGGCCTCCAGACCTTGACAAAGGCAAGGGGGGTAGCTATAGATTGTACGGCTACAGACGGGACGTAGCGCAGCCTGGCAGCGCACCTGCTTGGGGTGTAGGGGGTCGGCGGTTCAAATCCGCCCGTCCCGACCATTTTGTTTAGTAAGGCTCCTGGCTTTGCTATGGAGCCTTTTAAATTTAAAAAACCGGGCGACTGCCTGGGGGGAGGTGAAGTCATGAGAGCCACTGTCCCTGTTTGTCAGATTGAGAAGTTCCCCACCCAGGAGGCCCAACGGGCCAGGAGCTGTAACAATCTCTTGAGTACACATCTTTTGGTCGAGATGTGGCAAGCACCCTTTTCTCTCCTTGCGGACGCCAAGGAAGTGGAGCGGCTTCTTACTTACGCCGGCAATGGTCATAGTGAACAAGGAGACGTAATTAGTTATCAATTTTCTCCTTACGGTGTTTCGGCCAAGGCCACCTTTGGCGATGTCCACATCTTTATCCACACTTGGCCAGAAAACGGCTATGCCGCCATTGACATTTTTGCCAATGATCACCAAGGGGCCTATTCAGTCTTTGAACGACTGAAGGAAGCCTTTTGCCCCCAATATGTACACGTACTAGAAATGAAAAGAGGACAGCTTATCGAAATGGAGGAAACTTGACTCGCTACTGGTGGCAAGAAAAAATATCGCCGCATTATACGCACAGGTATAACGTTATCCCCGTTTACGAGGAACGCACCCCTCATCAGCACCTCTTGATCTTCAAAAATGAACAGTGGGGACGGTTCCTCGTCCTTGATGGGATAACGCAATTTACCGAAAAAGACGAATTTATCTATCATGAAGTGATTGTCTTTTGTCCGGCGGCGTCTTTGGCTTCTCCCCCAGAAGAAGTTTTGATTATTGGAGGGGGTGATGGGGGCGTAGTACGTGAGTTACAAAAGATCTCCCACGTAAAAAAAATAGTTCAACTAGAAGTAGACGAAAGCGTTTTCAAGGCCTGTCAAAAATACATGCGCGAAATCGCCGGCGATTATGAAGACGCACGGGTAGAATTTCGCGTTGTGGATGGGGCTCAAGCCGTTAAAAATCTGCCTGCAGAATCCTTTGATCTTGTAATTATAGACTGTAGCGACCCCATCGGGCCCTCAGCAGTCCTATACACCAAGGACTTTTACCAAAATATAGTACGTATCCTCAAACCACACGGACGTTTTATTCAACAAGCTAGTATCCCTCGCTTTTTCCCCCAGTATTTTCGCCAAGCTTACCAAGAGGCCAAAGATACGATAAAGGCCCTTGAAGTATTACGTGCCCCGGTTCCTTGCTATGGAGACGAAATCGCCTTTATCTTGGGGAGTAAAGACGGTTCCTCGGCGGCCCATCCTAAAACGTCCTATCAAGGACGCTTTTATAATCCGGCGGTACACCAGGCCTGTTTTGCCTTACCTACTTGGTGGCAAGAGTTAATGAACCGCTAGGTTATGAATCATTTGCAGCCTACTACCGGCACGGCTGGGAATAACTTCTAACCGTAAGGGAATACGCTCCTTGAGTTCGGCCACGTGGGAGATTATACCCACCAAACGACCCGTAGCCCGCAAATCGAGTAAGACTCTCAAGACCAATTCCAGGGCGTCGGAATCGAGACTACCAAAGCCTTCGTCAATAAAGATAGTCTCTAGAGATACACCACCAGAAAAACGCTGCACAGCCTCTGAAAGACCAAGCGCCAAGGAAAGGGCTGCTAAAAAGCTTTCTCCCCCCGAGAGGGTCTCCACCGGCCGACTAACCCCCTGGTAGGCATCAAAGACTTCCAAATCGAGCCCAGCCCGCTGACGTCTGTCCTGTACTTCGAGTCGGCGACGCAAAAAATAACGTCCTTGACTCATCTCCTTTAACCGTTCAGAGGCCAGAAGGAGGACCTGATCAAGGAGGGCACCCAAAACATAGCGGTGAAACGACAATCTTTTGGGATTTTGTCCGGTTAATAAATCGGCCAAACGGGCGGTTTGGCGATAACGCCCCTCTTCTCGTTTTAAGGCCGCCTTTATTTCCGTTAACTTTGTCCTAAGCCTACTCAAGTCCTCTAAAGCCTTTTCTAACCTGCCTATTTCTTCTTGTTTGCGCAAAATTATCTGCCGCAATTGAAGTAGTTTTGACTCTATTTCTTTTACTTGGGGCGGTTTCAGACCCTCTATAGCCCTCTTACTACGCTCCAGACGTTCTTTTAAGGCAAGAAACTGGTTGTCAAAGGACTCTATTTCGTTTTTAAGCCGTTGACGCAATTCATCATCTATAAGAGACTGTAAAAATTCATCTTGATCACGAAATCCTGCTTTCTGTAAGCCATATTCGAACTCTTTTTCTAGTTTTGTTAAGCTTAATTTTATATCTTCTAATTGGCGACAAGAAGCCTCTAATCTTCCCTTTTTGAGCTGCAATTCCTTGTTGAGTTTTTCGCGAAGATTTTCAGCCTTTTTTACCTTCTGTTCAAAGGCTGATATTTTCTCCTCGATATTTTTTATATGTTGTTTAATATTTTCTGGGGAAATATCTTTGGGTAAAGAAGATTCTATATCTTTTATTTCTGTAGCTAACCTTTCTAACTCTCT
>JALSKZ010000041.1 GCA_026988575.1 Thermodesulfobacteriales bacterium
ACATGACTATTCAAAATACGGCCTGGACTACAAAGACTATTTTTGCTTAAGCCCAAGGATGCAGGAAAAAATGCGCTTCTCTAAGGGGGTTACGGTGCGCACTTCTTTAAGGAGCCTGGCAAAGGCCTCGGTTTCCAGGGGATGTTTGCGCAGGTATCTCCTTACATCCTTCAAAAGCGGTGGGGTCTTGCGCCTTGGATCCTGGGCAAGCTCTTTCAAAATAGGCGAAATAGTCTCAAGCCACTTGCGGGCAAGCTGCCTTAAGTCAAGGTTTTCCTGGGCGTAATCATCAAGTACGCTTTTCAGTTGCGCAAGGACTTTGCGCCGGCCTTCATCTTTGCTTTCCTTTTTGAGGTAAAACTCAAGGACATCTTTAAGAAGGAGTAGGGCCCTTCTGCTCTTCATGGGCAGGAGGTCAAACTCTGCCCGTTTTATCTGGTAAAGAAAAGAAGCCAGGGCTTCGTCAGCCTGCCTGGTCCAGGCCAAAGGCGGAGGGTCGTCTTTTAGTTTTTCGCGAAGCCTGGCGCATATTAGTTGCATGTCGGTAAGAGGGCTTTTTCCTTCTTCTACAAAGATCCAGCGCGGGGCCAGCACTTCGTTTTCACTTCCCCGCACGCAGAGAAAACACCAGGGGCTTTCGGCGGCCACCGCACTGATAAGCGCGGTTTTATCTGGCACTCCTTTGAGTAAGTCAAGCACTTCTTCAGGGACAAGGGGCTCTTTTCCATAAACTAGATCCTTTACCGGCTTAAAGACATCGGCGAGCTCGTCGCGAAAGCTCTTTTCCGCGCGTTCTTTTTCCCGCTCGTAGAGCTCAAGCATGAGTTCCCCTGAGATGCGTTCTTCTTGCCATCCCGGGACGATCTTTAAAAATTCCTTGGGAATACTGATGTTTGAGCCCAGGATGTTTTCCACCATGAGATGTCTTTCCACCAGGCGCTTGTCTGTAGAAACGCAAAATTCCGGGGAATCATCAGGCCAGTAAACTTCAACCACCTCATGGGGGCTGTCCAGGCGCTCAATACGTCCGATGCGTTGCTCGGCAATGCGTATCACCGAGGGCAGGTCAAAGAACACCACTGCTGAGGCCTGCTGCAAATTTACCCCTTCAGACAGGGCATCAGAGCAAAGGGCCACCACGCCTTTAGCTGGTGAGCCCAGGCAAAAGAGCTTTTTAAGCAGGCGGCGTTCCTTGGGCCGCCCGCCGGTAACAAAAATAGTGGTTATTTCAGGGAACTTCTCCCCAAGGAGCTTTTCAAAATAGGCCAGGGTGATAAGACGGCTGTCATAGGCCAAAATGAGCTCATGGCGCCCAAAAAGACTTTTGATGAGTTTAACTTTGGCCTCTTCTCTTGCCGGGGAAAGCTTGCGGCATAAGGCGGTTATCTCCTGGTAGGTTTCGATTTCCCTTTCAAGGGCCTCTAAAAAGCCCCGCTTTTCCCTTAAAAACTCCGGGGCTTCTTCTGAGGGAAGGGGCCTAAAACGCTCTTCAAACTGGTTTTTCATGCCTTTTAGGCGGGCAATAAGGTCTCCGGTGGGGTCTTTGAACTTGGCCTTTATGTTGAACTCTTTAAGGGCTGCTTCTGTGCCTTCCAGGTGTTCGATGAGGGCGGCCCTTGAGGAGCGCAGCATGGCCTTTACGTTAAAAAGCGCAAGGGCACTTGCCGCGGTAAGACGGGGGTTTAACTGGGCCGGGTCAAAGGGGGACTTTTCCTGCCAGAGGTCTTCAAGAGTCTTTTTAAGCCAGATAAAGCCCACGAGATTCCGGGCCAGTTTTTCTATCTCAAGGGCAATTTGACGGTCTTTTTCCGTTTCACCGGTGGCGTAAAGGATGCTCTTTTCCCTGGGGAAACGGCAGGGGCGGCCAAAGCGGTCGGTATAGGCCTCTTTTTCCTTTTCTATCAGGCGGTTTAGTTCTTCTCTGGTGCGACGCACGGTAAAGACCTGTACGTAGCGTTTAAGGCGCCGGAATTGTTCGGCACTGAGTCTTTTTCCCCTTTCAAGCTCGCGGCGTATCTCAAGATAGGCGTTAATGGCTTCGTCTGAAAGGTTATCAAGTCCGAGCACTTCCATAAGGCGCAGAAGGTCTTCCACCCCGCGGTTAAGGGGCGTGGCGGTCATAAGGATTACGTGTTCGGCCTGGCTGTTTAGTTGTACGGCCTGTGAACGCCGCGAAGAACGCGAAAGATAGTTGTGGGCCTCATCAATGAGCAGGATGCCCGCCTGGCGCATGCGCGCAAGGGCCCGCCTTGCGCCTTCTCCATGGGCTACGCTAAGAAGGCCGTGGGAGACTGTTTCCACCGGAAAAGAAAAGCCTTCGTAAGAGGCCTCTTCTTCCCAGAAATCCCGCACCCCAGGAGGGCAGATGATCAAGCTTTTGGCCTTGTGATATTCCTGGCGCAGGAGAAAGCGCGCCTGAAGCACCGCAAGAAGCCCAATGCCTACTTTGGTCTTTCCGGCTCCGGTGGGATCAGCGATGAGAACGCTTCCGTGTTCGTCAATAACCCAGAGGGCCTGGGCTATGGCCTGTCGCTGGGAAGGCCACAGCTTCAAATTATTGAGCACCTGGGAAAGACCCTCGTATTCCTTAAGCCAGTTGTCTTCAAGGATTTTCAAGATGGCCCAGCACAGGGCTTCCTGCCAGGTGGTAGGCCTAAGGAGTTCTTCCAGAAGAGCTATGATCTCACGCTGATAGTCACGGCTTTCCCGTAAAAAATTTTCCACGATCAGGGCGACTTCCGCATACCGCGGGTCATCTTTGGCAAAACGACAGTTGGCCTCTTTCTGGAATTTGAGCCCGGCCCGGGAAAAATTGCTTGAACCAAGGATGGCGTGCGTTTCTCCTAGGTAGATTTTGGCGTGAAGTTTTTCACCCAGGTAAAAGTGAAGGCGGTCTTCTTTTAGTTCGGTAAGAAAGTTAATCAAGGCCCCGGAGAGGGTGATGCTTATGCCCTGCGAAAGCCAGTAGTTTCGAAGCTCCTGCGCAAGATTTATCCTGGGCCAGGCAGTGGTGAGCTCTTTTTCCGGGAGGTCAAGCTCGTGGCCTAGCACGATCTTGATAATCCGGTTGGGAAACATCTCGGTGCCAAAAAAGGCGATGAGGTGTTCCAGGGAGCTGTAGCCGGTGATAATGGTGAACCTTCCCGAAGCAAGGATATCTTCCCGCAGAATTTCTTCGATGCTTCCCTGGTCGGTGTTCAAGGGGAATCTTTCCTGGGCGGGCCAGAGCTTTTTAAGCTTTCTTTCGAAAAGAGAGACCTGTTTCAAGGTTAATCCTTAATTGCCTTAAGTTTAAGCTAACGGGGACCAACAATGGAAACTATTTTTTCAAAAAAACCCCCTGAAGGCAATACATCGACCAAAAACTATCCCCTTTTGCCGCCATATCTGTTATTTGATCCGGTAAAGGACCCAAAATGTCTTATTTTGGAGTTAAAAAGAAACTAGCCTAGAAGGGATTTACTCCTTAAAGGGCTTCATTTGTAAAGGCCATCAGATCATTATGTGGGGGACATCCATTTCTCCGGCTTCAAAGGCCTGTACAAAAGCCGCCACCACCTGCGGATCAAAGTGGGTCCCCGCACCTTTGACGATAATCTCTTTGGCTTCAAAGGGGGGAAGGCCCTTTTTGTACGGCCTATCACTTATTAAAGCGTCATAAACATCAGCTACAGCTAGTATTTTGGCTTCTAAAGGTATTTCATGTCCCTTAAGCCCCAAATATCCAGAACCATCGTATTTTTCGTGATGGGCCAAAATAATGGGGATGATCCGACCAAAAGTTCCTTGGAGAGGATTCAGTAATTCTGTAGCAGAAGTAACGTGTCTTTTCATTTCTTCAAACTCTTCTTGGGTCAGTTTGGCTGCCTTATAAAGTATTTCCCGACTCACTTTAAGCTTTCCGATATCGTGAATTAGAGCTGCTGCTCTTAAATCTTCAATTTGCTCTTCCGTAAGCCCTAAATACTGAGCAATTTTGGCAGCATAAACAGATACGCGATAACAATGGTTTTCTGTATATTCATCTTTAGAAATAAAATGTCTTAGTATCAATAAGACACCATGATATGTCTTTTTAAGCTCTTTAATTTTTTCTTTATATCGATCATATAAAGTACCCATAGCATAAGCCGTAATAATTAAACTACCACCCCACACAGCTAATTCTCGCCACTTATCAAGGAAGAATTCTTTTAAAGATTTACCTTCAACCAAACCTGGAATGTAATAAACCATTAAAATCACCAACAAAATACTGGCTAAAGCCGTGAGAGTAGCATGGCGCTTACCAAAAAAATAAGCAGAAATAACGGTTGGCAAATAATACAAGCTTAATAGTAAATTCTGTGAATCAATTAAAAAATTAGTTAGCGCTACTAAAATAACTAGAGATAAAACGAGCCAGAGCTCTTTGTTAACCTTATAAAGTTCTTTCGCGACACGGTCCCTTAAATTATTTCGCAAAATTATTTTTGTTACATTGTGTTCCTCTGATTCCTCATGAAATATTTTTTCTAATATTTTATCTTTTTCTTTGGAAATACCTTTTTCTTTTCTCTCTAAATTGACATTCTCTTCACTTACTTCTATATATTTATGATGTTTTCTATCATTTTTCTTGAGATATTTTTGTCCTTTATCTATTGGGGAACTATTAATGGTTTCATCTTCTTTTTGGGGTACAAAGACAACTTCGGCCCCTAAAGCGGTTAAATCTTTTATAAAAGAAGAAACTTCTTTTTTTGATACGTTCTTTTTCAAAATTACAGGAGTTTTTTTCAATAACTTCTGAATATCTTCTGTTTTTGTCTTATCTCCTCGAACGTATTGAGAAAGATAAGCCGTTACCTCTTCTATCTTTTCAGGAGGAATATGCTTAAGAAGTAAAAGGCCTTTTTCTAAGGGCATGATTTTACCTTTAGAGACTTTTGCAAAATTACCGAGATCTATGTTGCAAGCACACCCGCAAGGGATCCGTTCCCATTTTTCGGAACGAAAAATGGGAACGGATCCCGGACCGGGCTTTAATAAAAAAGTGTTTTGCAAAGGCCTCCTTTAAAATATTTTTAACCGTTCGTTTTTTGTAAGAAATATCGGTTAGCCGACTAAAAATGTTAAAATAACTTCAAGGGCACCATTTATATCTTGACGGCTACGGCCCCCTTGACTTTAAGAAAGAGGGATAAAGGCCCAGACTGAAAGGGAGGGATAGAATGATCCGTTTCCGGAAAGAATGTTATAAACGGCCCTTTTTGAACCCCCTGAATAACTTTCAGGAAGAAACACAGGAGCTTGAAGTTAGGTTTGATCCCCTGCTAGATCACTGCGCCATGTTCAACCCCGCTTTAGAGGACAAAGTCAAATTATTTTTTGGAAAACACGATTGGGCACTGGTAGAAAAAATGGCCCAAAAGACTCAAGAAACGTGCTTCATGTGTCCTCCTAAAGTATACGAAGTTACCCCAGCTTACCCGGAAGACTTCCTACCAGAAAAGAGATTGACCAAAGGGGAATGTACCTTGTTCCCTAATCTCTTCCCCATAGCCTTACGACACGCCGTAATTACCGTTGGACATGCCCATTTTCGCCAACTAAAAGATTTTAGCCCCCCTTTAATCACCGACGGATTGAGCTTGGGGATAGAATTTTTGAGACGTCTTAAGAGAGATCCTGAGGCCCTGGTAGGCGTAATATGTGCCAATTATCTTCCTCCAGCAGGGGCCAGCCTGGTACACCCCCATTTCCAAGTTGTTGCTTCGCGAGAATCTTTTCCTTACCTACGTCATCTCTACGAGAAGAGTTTTATGTTTTATCAAGATCACGGGCAAAATTTTTGGGACCTTTTAGTCGCAAGAGAAAGGGAAGAAAGGAAACGCTTTATAAGAAAAATAGGAAGGGTAAACTTTATCACCAGTTTTGCTCCCTTGGGGGCTAATGAAATCCTGGCCGTTATACAAGGTGTCCATGCCCTTGAGGAATTGGAACAAAAAGATTTAGAAGACCTGGGACAGGGGATAGCGGCTATACTTTCTGGTTATCAAACTCTGGGCTACGGGACCTTTAATTTCAGCTTATTTATGCCCCCTTTAAAAGAAAGGAGCCCTTGGTTCAATCCCCTACTGCGGATTATTACCCGCCAAAATATGTATGAAAATTACCGTACAGATGACTATTTCTTACAACGCCAATTGGGGGCCGAACTAATTCTAACGCCCCCAGAAAAACTAGCGACCCACATGAGGGGTGTATTTCAGGAGGACTAGTGTTGAAGGCTTCGGTTATTTCGCAGAGGTTATTAAAAGACAATTTTGCTCTCCTTTGGCTAGACAAGACCCCTTTAAAGAAGCCCCCAAGGCCCGGCCAGTTCGTCATGTTGCGGTCGTGGTCCACCTTAGAACCTCTTTTGGCTCGTCCGTTTTCCATACATGACCTAAACGAGAAGGCCTTTGCCGTACTCTATCAAATTAAGGGCCGAGGGACATCCTTACTGTCCCAGGTACGCCGAGGGCAGAAATTGAGCGTCTTAGGCCCCTTGGGGAAGGGGTTTCCTACCCCCCCTACCCCTAAAGTAATATTGGTGGCTGGAGGTATCGGAATAGCCCCCTTTTTGTTTGCTGCCCGCTGGCTGAAAGCACAAAATTATAAAATACATTTGTTTTACGGAGCTCGTTCCCGAAAAGATCTGCTCCGTCTAACGGCCTTTCGTGCCTTAAAGATACCCGTTACGATTACTACTGAAGACGGCTCTGCCGGGCACAAAGGGCTCATCACCACCCCCCTCAGCCAAACCCTTAAAGACAAGGCCGTAACGGTTTTTGCTTGCGGCCCTCTACCTATGCTAAGAGCAGTAGCCCGCCTGACACAGGAGCATAATACTCCGGCCTACTTATCCTTAGAATCTCGCATGGCCTGCGGCTTAGGATTATGCCTTGGGTGTGTGGTAGAGACCAAACACGGCTATATTCACGTATGTCAAGAAGGCCCGGTAATCGAGGCCGCAAATCTCCTAAATGATTAAGGGGCATACTGGGTCAGTAAACGACGCAATGTCTCTGCTCCGGGGTTGTAGACCTTGTGCAGAAAGAGGATATCTTCCAGGCGTACCTTCTTTCCGTAATAAATTTCATTCCAGGAAACGCGGGGTTTTATCACGGTGCCTTCTATGCTAATCCCGGCAAAAGCCCCTTGGGAGTAAGCAAAGACCAATATATCAGCTAGTTGCGCCTTGGCCTTGGCTCCTACTGGACCAGCAGCAATACTTACGTCTCCTCCTAATTTCACGTTCGTCTTTAAAAACGACTTTACACCTCTTGCGGTACGCACAAACAACAATGCTTCCGAGACTTCTCCACCAAATTGTATCCCCCAAGACACAGAGACCAGCACGTAAAAGGCCGGGTACGACCAACCGCGATGTGGATCACGGCTTAAAAGGACTCCGCTTCCTCCTGAACCGCCCAGAAAAAAGCCCCCTTTAATCATTTGGGGCACAATCATAATGGCCTTGGCTTCCCTCAAATGTCTCTTTAACCAGGCCATTTGAGGATCTGTCATAAATCTTTTGAGAACAATGACCGATTGATCTACCAATTCTTGAGGACCAGAATATTCCTTTTTCTGGGCAAGGCTTAAAGGGACAAAAACAAAGAGCAACAACCAAAGACTGATCCCTATAAAAAATTTTGGCCCTCGCCGAGGCAGTAGGATCTCTAGCTTCATAAACAAACCCCTCTGAGCAATTTTTACCTAAAGATAGTGCCTTTAAGAGGCTTTTCCTAATGCACATCTGCCTCAAAAGGGCTAATATGGCTTAAGAACCAACGGCTTAAGGGGGCTAGTATGCATTTAGTAATCCTTTTTGACAATTATAAGGCTGAAAAGGCCCCCCAGGGGGTAAAAACAGGGTGGGGGTTTTCTTGTTTTATCCCTGAACACCACTTTCTCTTCGATACCGGGTCAAACGGCCCCATACTCCTTGAAAACATGTCTCTTCTGGGCATATATCCAAGAGACATCTCCCATATCCTACTCTCTCACTTCCATTGGGACCACATAGGAGGCCTCTTTGATCTATTGGCCAAAGGCACCAAAAAATTAAATCTCTATCTACACCGGGCCTTTTCCGAACGCTTTGCCGAAGAAACCAGTAATTTTAGGACCAATATCGTCTGGCAGGATCGTATGAAAGAAATATTACCCAATATTTTTACTACAGGTGTACTTGAAGGCCCGGTAGACGAAGCAGGCCTGATCATCAAAGCCCCTGGGGGCCTAATCTTGGTTACTGGTTGTGCCCATCCAGGGATCCTCCATATGTGTAAATTTGTGAATCAGGCCATGGGACAGTCTCCTTCTTTGATCCTGGGGGGATTCCATCTGTTAGGGGCCAGACAAAACCAGCTCCAAAAATTGGCTGCAGAATTAAAAAAACTTGGCGTCAAGTTCGTAGCTCCTTCCCATTGTACAGGAGATAAAAGCATCTCTTTTCTGGCCCAGGCCTTTGGAAGAAATTTTATCCGTATAGGAGTGGGAAAAAACCTGGACTTAAGCCTTCTTTAGAGCCAAATTGACCTTTTGAACAAAAGGGCCAAAGGCTTTGGTCCCCTTGGCCTCGCTGACTATCTTTAAAATCTCCTTATCCTTCACCACCATACCCGAAAGGTAGGTAATCTTTTGCCCCTCAAAGGGCTCCGCTAATAGGGGTGTACTGGGACCAAGTAATATGGACGCACGTACCCCCTTCAACAGGAGTAATATCTCTTCGAGCGTCTTATTTATAAGGGTAACCGAAGTAATTATAGCTACCGTGGCCTCGGGTAAAAGACCAGTCATTTCCACCTCGGCAAGGGCTTCCGCCAGCCGACTTTCACTCTTCTCAAAGATCCACAGGTCTTGCACTTTGTCTTTGATACGCTTTGCCAACGGCTCAAAATAACCCACCATGGCCACCCTGTCTTTGGAGTTCAACTCAAGTAACTGTAAGGGATCACCAAGCGTATAGTCGTCTTTCGGGCAATTCAAAATGGCGTTTATAGTAGCTAGACCAACACCAGCTTCTATGAGATTAGGGGAAAGAAAATATTTGGCCACTACGTCTGCCGGCCGGTCATGAAAGCGAACTTCTGGGGGAAGGATATTACAGCCGGCCTTTTCTTCAAGATATGTATAGGCAAGTCCTATATTACCGTTATCTAAACACACGGCAGTGTAACCTAGGCCTATACGTATATCAACAATACGGCGCCCCCGCCCCCGCGAGAGCGCCTTTTCTAAAATCTTTTCGTAAAGACTCATACCCTTTTTAACCCACAGCTTCCCAGCTTTTCGTATTCCAGGGCCTTATCTACCACTTTGTCGGCAATCTCGGCATATATTTTCCCCACCGGGGTTTCGGGGTTTAAGGCCGCCGGCTTACCTATGTCTCCACTTTTACTGATCTCTGGATCCAAAGGTATCTTACCCAAAAAAGGAACCCTTAACTCGTGAGCTAACTTTTCTCCCCCTCCTTCACCAAAAACGGGTATTTCCTGGTCTCCTGCCTTCAAATAAGCCATATTTTCGACAATACCAATTATACGAGTACCCAGTTCGTTGAACATATTAATCGAACGGGATACATCAGCAATGGATAATCGCTGTGGCGTAGTTACTACTACCACGCCGCGTAAGGGAAACTCCTGGGCCACGGTAAGAGGGGCGTCACCTGTTCCAGGAGGTAAATCAATTACCAGAAAGTCTAACACACCCCAATCTACTACCTCGGCCAGATCAGAAAGTGCCCTATGTATCAAAGGCCCTCTCCATATGATGGGCTGCCCCTCGGGGGCCAAAAAACCAAAGGACATAACTTTTATACCCCACCGCTCTACCGGGATAAGCTTTTGATCGCGTGAAAAAGGTTTTTCTCCCTCTAGCCCCATAAGAATGTGTACATTAGGACCATAGATATCGGCATCGAGAATCCCTACTTTATAACCCTTCTTGGAAAGGGCCACGGCCAAATTAACGGCCACAGTGGTTTTGCCTACACCCCCCTTACCACTGGCCACCGCAATAATGTGGCGCACATCTTTTAAGGCCTTTTTTTCCTTGACCTGTTTGGCCTTAGGACCGAAAATCTTTTCCTTTTCCTCGGGAGTCATAGTGGTAAGCTCAACTTCTACTTCTCTCACGCCCAAAGTTTTAACGGCATTGCGTACATCCTCTACAATGCGCTTTTTCATGGGACAACCCGCTATGGTTAAGGCTACCACCACCTTTACCTTGTCGCCTTCTACCTCTACCGTACGAATCATGCCTAAATCCACTAGGCTGCGCCCCAATTCCGGATCTTTAACCGTTTTGAGCACTTCCATCACGTCTTGTTGCGTGATCATATACAACCTCCTCTTATCAATTGAGATTCTTTCTCTATTGGCGCATAATAACACTCATCTAAAGTGCTACAAGTCTGGACTAGCGGCCAAAATTAACTTAGCCCTTAATTAATAGGGGAAGGCCTGCCACGACCAGATAAACTCGATGACAGAGCTTGGCCAGCTCTTGATTAAGATCGCCTAATGCTTCCGCATATCTCCTAACATCTTTCTGAGCGGGAATCACCCCCAGCCCTACTTCATTAGAAACCAGAATCACGTTGGTCTTAAAACGGGACAAAAGACTCAAAAGACGCCTTTTTTCCCTTTTAAGGTCTCGACCGTGATACCAGAGATTCCCCAACCACACGGTAAGACAGTCTACCAGACACACGTTATAATTTTCTCCTATATTTAAGGCTTCCACGAGCTCTAGGGGGGCCTCTATGGTCTCCCAACTAGCATCCCTTTCTTCCCGATGACGTCTAATTTTTTCCTGCATTTCCTCATCAAAGGGTTCAGCCGTAGCCACATAAATGCGGGGGAGAGGAAATTTCTCCGCCAGGGTCAAGGCCAAACGGCTCTTACCACTCTTTACCCCACCAAGGATTAAAATTTTTGTTGCTGGAGATTTTGGCACTCCTGTTGTACCTTTTCTTGGAGTTCTATTAGGGCCGAGGTCAGATACACCGGATATTTGGCCCCATGAGGCTCAAGGGACAATAAATAAGAAGGTAGTCTCCTTATACCCTCCTCCACTCTATGACGTATCTGATCGAGGCCCTCTGGCGGAGAAAGCCGTCTCCCCCCTTTCATGACCTGGACAAGTAATGGGGTACCAGAAGACATTTCTTCTCCTCTTAGGGCAATCCAGTCTTCTTTGAGCTTGCCCTGATCATCATAAACCCTGAACACTTGTTTAGACCCTGGTAGGGTGGCTTTCCCTTGAGAAAACTTGGCCACCGGGCGACCATCGTAAGAGACCAACTTATAAGCCGCATCTAAATAGGGCAAATCGGCTCCTACCCCTACCTTGGTTCCCACGCCAAAGGCATCAATAGGGGCCCCCTGAGCCAAAAGTTGGTAAATGGCGTACTCGTCTAACCCCCCACTGGCAAATATTTTGACATAGGAAAGACCGGCTTCATCCAGTCTCTTACGTACTTCTTTGGCCAAGGAAACTAAATTACCACTGTCTAGACGCACCCCCTTGAGCCGTTTCCCTTGCCTTTCAAGCATACGGGCTATTTTAATGACCTTGGGAAGGGCACCCAGGGTGTCATAGGTATCGAGTAAGAGGATACTATTTTCGGAAAATTCCTGGACAAAAGCCCAAAAGGCCTCTTCTTCTTCGCCAAAACTTTGGACAAAAGAGTGCGCCATGGTCCCTGTGACAGGTATATTGTATAACTTTCCGGCAAGGGTGTTACTTGTAGCCGAAAAACCAGCCAGATATGTGGCCCGGGCTACTTGAACGGCAGCCTCTAAGCCTTGAGTCCTCCGCGCGGCAAAATCTACCAAAGGCTTTCCCTGGGCAGCTAAAACACAACGAATGGCCTTTGAAGCAATGGTGGTCTCTAAATTTAGTACGTTTATTACCAAAGTTTCTATTAATTGGGCTTCAATTATCGGTGCGGTTATTTCCACAACGGGTTCATGAGGGAAAAAAATAGTCCCTTCTGGTAAGGCCCATACCTCTCCAGAAAAACGAAAGGTCTTCAAATAATCTAAAAAAGATGGCTTAAACAGACCTAGACTTTCCAGATACGCCAAACTTTCTTCTGTAAAACGAAAATTTTCAAGGATGGATAAAAGCCGCTCCAACCCTGCGGCCAAAAAGAATTTTCGTTGGGGAGGACAATTGCGGACAAAAAGGGAAAACGTAGCAGGGGCAAACATATCATGGGTAAAATACACCGCAGACATGGTAAATTCGTAAAAATCGGTCAGAAGTGCTAATTCATCAAAAAACTTATCTCTCATCGTATTTCGGCCTTATAGACTCGTTCCATGCGCAATAGGGCAAAACGATGCATTTCTGGATCAAAGTCTCCTACACTGTCTTCATATACGACTATTTTAAACCCCCTATAAAAGGCCCCAGCCGCCGTATCCATTACGCATATACTGGTACAAACTCCTGTTAAATGTATTTCGGTTACCTGTAATTGGCGGAGGATCTTTTCTAAATCTGTTTGGTAAAAACCACTAAAACGGGTCTTGCGCACTATTTTCTCGCCTGGCTGAGGGGCCAACTCGGGGATTATCTCTGCCCCCCAAGTATTTTCTATGGCGTGGGGCGGAAAGGCCTTAAATTCTTCGTCTTCAGGCCTATGTGAATCACACAAAAAGAGCACCGGCCATCCTTTTTCCCTAAATAAGTTTAAATGCACTGATAAAGAAGGCACAATGTTACGTACTTCATCTCCACAGTATAGGACCCCTTTGGGGTCTAAAAAATCGTTTATCATGTCAATGATCAATAAGGCCACCATAACAATCCTCCTGGGGGTTAAGGCTAACCTAGCAAAACTTTTCTAGATGACAAGAAACATTTACGTGATACCCTTAACGATTATGATTATCAAGAAGCAAAGACGCTGGTTTATAAAGGCCTTAACCGGTATTTGGTTAGGAGGATTAGGGGCGGTGGGTCTTATTACCGCCTTTTCCTACTTACCACGCCCACCAAAAAAGATCTTTTTAAAGGTCAAGCTTGTTCCCAACAAAGTAATTGTCGGGCCTGAATATTTTTTATTGCTTTCCGCCCACGGGCCTATTGCCTTATCGAGAACTTGTCCTCACCTAGGTTGCACCGTAAATTACGACCCCGAAGAGAATATTTTTATTTGCCCTTGTCATCAAAGCCGATTTACGCTGTTGGGACGTTACATCTCCGGCCCCGCCCATAAAGACCTAAAACCCCTGAAATTAAAACACACCGATGCCGGCTTTGTTCTCGAAATCGCCTAAAATGACCAAATGGCTCTCTTGGGGGGTGACCGCCACTCTTTTAATAGCCACCCTTTCCGGCATAATAATCAGCTACCCTTATCACGAAGAACATCCCCTTATATCCACCGTGGGCATCGAGACCGTCGTACCCTTTGGAGATTTTTTCCGGGCCCTTCATTATTTCTCCGGACAACTTACGCTTCTTTTGCTCTGGATGCACACCGTAGAAGCCCTGATAAAAAGACGCGCCCAAAGTCGCCCCTGGTGGTCCTGGTCTATTTTGATCCTGAGTCTACCTGCCATACTTTTTATACTTTTTACAGGCTACGTAATCCGAGACGATGAAACAGGCTTTTCTGCAGGTCGTATTGCCGAACACCTGGCCCTTTCCATCCCCTGGGTAGGCAAATATATGAACCACTTATTCTTTTTGGTCAGTCAAGACGGCGTCCACCGCCCCTGGCTGATTCACGTCTATCTGACTGGTCTGGTATTAGGGGGAACGGGCCTTTGGCACTTTCGCCTCCGTCTTTTATCGCTCTTAGATTTAGGATGTTGGGCCACAATATGTACGGCTTTAAGTCTTGTTTGGCCCGCAAGTTTAGTGGCTCCCCAAGAAACCACCTTGGTAAAAGGCCCCTGGTTTTTCCTTGGGGTACAAGAACTCTTGCGTTATCTGCCGCCTTTTTGGGCCGGCATAGCCTACCCAAGCCTTCCCGTAGTCTGTCTGTTTGGCTATTACTGGCGTCCAAGGTTAGCCACCCTCTCTTTGCTCCTATGGGCCCTGAGTTATGGTATTTTCCTCCTAATGGGAGCCTGTAGATGAAAAAGGGCTTTATTATTTTGGGAATATGTCTTTTGATCTTTGTAGTTTGGCGGGAAACACAACGTAAAAGGGCTCCTCACGTATTCCTTACCACTTCTGGACGTATAGAAATGTGTCTTGCCTGTCATCAGGAACGACCAAGTAAACCCCACGCCCGCGAGGTAGTGGGGTGTTCTCCCTGTCATAACGGCCAGCCCCTGCGGATAGATAAGTCCTTGGCCCACAAAAATCTAATCTTCAATGCTGGGGACCTCCATGTAGCAGATAGCTCTTGTGGCCAACCCGCATGCCACCCCCGCCGTCCAGAATGGGTGAAAAAATCCCTCATGGCCACCAACCGAGGCATAATAGATACCTTGCGCCGCTACTGGGGAGAAGCAAACAAGCCCTGCCCAGACACAGTAGAAAGTCTCCTAAAGAGCGGAAAAAATTCCCTGGCTTTAGATTACTTTCGCAAACTTTGTGGTTCCTGTCACCTATGGTTTCCCAGAGGGAAATACCAGGGATTTTTGGCCCAGAAAGGAGGAGGGTGTGTAGCCTGTCATTTGGTACCCAACAAAAAGCCCAAAGGACATCCTTTCCTCACCCTCAATATCCCGATTCGCAATTGTGCACGATGCCATAACCGAAGTGGACGCATAGCCCTAACTTATCAAGGCCTATACGAAGCCGAAGGCTACGGAACGCCCTATCTCCACGGAGATTTCGGTGCCGATACCCTCCTGGACGGCCGCTTTGTACAACACATCCCACCAGATATCCACTTTAAAAAGGGACTGGTGTGTGTGGATTGCCATATAAAAGAAGAAACCATGGGCACAGGCAAAAGTTATGTACATATGGTGCAAAGCTTGGAAGTGCAATGTACCTCCTGTCATGGAGGCACAGGACATACCAGCAAGGGGCATATTATCCCCGGGTTTAAAAAAGAAAAAGGCCGCTCTGTCTTTATAGATCACCACCAGAAGGTTCACCCCCTTAAACCTCCCTTACCTATAGCCTGCCGGCACCCTGTACACAAAAACCTTTCCTGTCAGGCTTGCCATAATCGGCATGTGCCTCAATGTTTCGGTTGTCATATCAGGCGAGTCGCGAACGAAAAGCAGCTCGATAAACTATCTGGGAAAGAGACACCAGGGGCATGGGAAGAATTCCGTAGCTATATGCGCTATAAGACACCCACTCTGGGCTGGTATAAAAACAAAATCGTGATTCTTGTGCCCGGTTGACAGGATTTTGTAACCGTTCTTTCCCGGGAAGGAAAGGTAAAAAAGACCTTTACACGACTAACCTGGTCCTTTCAAGACCCCCACGGCACGGGAAAGGCACGTACATGTAAAGACTGTCATACCTCCGCCAAGACCTTGGGGCTTGGGTACGGAAATCTGACCTGGCTGAAAGGAAAGTGGCACTTCCAAAGTGTAGAAAGGATCCCCGATGATCTGCTAGGGATAAACGTCCCCCTTTCTGGTCTTACCAATCTCTCCGGGAAACCACTAACCCATCTGTCTCGTAAAGAATTAAGGCCCTTTGATGCCCAGGAGATGCGTCGCATCTTACGTGTGGGCCTGTGTCTACCGTGTCACAAAGACTTCTCTGACCCAGTCATGCTCCATTGGGATCCTAAAAAAAAGTGCCCCGTCTTTAAGGAAGATCGTCTTTAAATTAAGAGTAAGGGTGAGCTAACTTATACTCAAAAGACGGCCACATTTTGATACTAAAAAGAGGTTTGGGATATTTTCTCCGCTTATACACCAAAGAGAGCAGATATGGTCTGGCCCCTAAATAAAGTTTTAGGCCCTTAAGGATAAATTCTTCTTCGTTTCCTCCCACAGCACGTACGCGAAAGGGACAGAGAGAAGTTATTTCTATTTGAGAAGGGGGAAGACAGAACTTATACCCCAAAAAGCTCAAAAAAGCCTCTTTAGCCCCCCATAATCTTACGATATCGTCTTTATTTGACAAAAGTCCTTGGCTAACTAAACGCTTAAATTCCGCAGGAGTAAAGATGTAGGGCAACAAAGATGGATCGGGGACCCGATTTAAGGACTTCAAGCCAAGGCCAAAAGGAATGGTGTGAGACAACCCCAAGGCCACAGAAGTACTACAGAAACAAATATGCCCAAAAGTGGTGGAAGACTTTAAAATAGCAACTACCCTCTCCCACCGCTGGCGAAAAAAACGCTGCTTACTGATCAACCAAATATTTATCCCCGCCGACAAATCCCTTTCAAAGATGTCGAGGGTCTGGTTGGCCTCTTGTTTTTTAAAAAAATGCTTCTCTTTCCGTATGCCTTTTTCCATCATGGGCCACATTGGTTTTACCCCTTATAAGGAGGTATTATTTAATTTTTTTAAGCAAAAGTCATGC
>JALSKZ010000042.1 GCA_026988575.1 Thermodesulfobacteriales bacterium
TTTGGTAGGCTTCTGGTGCGGGGGTAGTGGAGGAGGCCTTAAGGCATTCCTTAAGAAGGGAGCTCTTTTGGTCTAGAAGCTGTTGTTGCAGACACAATTGCCCAATAGTTTCTCTTGTCTTGCGTAGAGCCTTACGTAGAGGATTTTGGTTAGGGGCCTGGTATACCTTTAAGGTCTCTATAAAAAGGGCACCGTGTTCCAAGCGGCAGTTAATATCTTTGGCCGCAGGGGCGCCTACCAAAAATAATTTATTAACCCCAGGGCTAACCTTAAAGGACTCTTCAATAAAGACCTGGTGGGGATAAATGTGTATACTTACTACTCTGGCCTTAAGGCTTTGAGCCCAACCAAGGTATAACCATAAGACAGCACTAATAAGGAAGATCTTTTTCCACATAAAACACTCCTTTTTTCATCTAGGATCTTAAGTCTAAAAAGTTTAAGACCCCAGCAACTATTAAAAGGATATAAAGCAAACGTACATAAACCCGTAAAGAGACAAACTGGTAGAGATAGTGTCCCAGGGCCAGGCCTATTAATACCATCGGTAAAAAAAATAAAAATTTTTGAAACACGATTCTGGTAAGGAGCCCCGAGTAAAGGTGTGCCCCTATAACCAGGAAAAGCAATAGCAAAAAGTAGCCCTGAAGGGTGCTTTTTACCTGATCTTTACTCCAGCCCTTGAGGGTGAAGTAAATGACCACAGGAGGTCCGGGAGTATTTAAAGCGGCCCCCAGTAACCCCGCGCCAAAACCAAAAAGATAACCCCATCTGTCTGTTAGAACAAAACCTGGTTGGGGATTGATGAGTCCCCAAAGCCCATATCCCACAAGGATTATTCCTAGCAGGGCTTTTAAGGCACCCTCAGGGGCGTGGGAAAGGAATTTAGCCCCTACCAGGACTCCTGGTAGGGCCCCAAGTAAGAGGGGTAAAAGGGGCTTTCCCAAAAAATGTTTGCGTAAAAAAATGAATAAGACCGCGTTTAACGCAAAGCCCAGGAGGGCCATGAGGGGGACGACAATCCGTAGAGGGCAAAAGAGGGATAATAACGGAACCGCTATTAAGGCAAAGGCAAAACCACAAAGACCGTGAATTAAGGCCGCCAGAAAAAGGATAAGACCTGCGCCCAAGGCCTCCATGAGAGCCATGCTACACTTAGGGACTGATGCTAGCAAGGGCCTAACTTTTTATTCTCCTCCCTCACCTGGTGGGAAAAGTTTTTGGCCAATCTAGCTTGCCATATAAAAGGCTTAATCTTATTTTAGAAATTGGATCCTCTTGGAGGTGCCTATCATGGATTGGCTCAAGATACTTGAAATGACCGCAACGTTGGCCACGGTAGCTTTATTTATTTTTTTAATCTATTTGATCGGGTTTATTTCGAGGATGAAAGAAACCCTGACCCGGGTAGACAAGACCCTAAGTGATGTCTCTGCGGTTTTAGCAGATGTAGATGTAGAGCTAAAACCTGTACTTGGAAGTGCCCAGCAGGGGTTAGAACACCTGAGTAACCTTTCCACCAAACTAGAAAAGTTAGTGGAAGAAATAACCGTTCTTCCCCCAGCCCTAAAGGAACTTATTACGAGCCTTCAGGAAATCATGAGCGATTTTTCAGCCGAGCTCAAGAAGGTCCTTGAACAGGTGGAAGGTCTATTGCAGGAGACCGAAAAGCGCATGTCCCTTGAGGTGCCGGAGATCCTTCAAGAGATAGACCGTCTAGCGGCCGAATTAAATGCTTTAGTGGCTGATATTCACGAAAAGCTTGCTCGTACCGAAGAGCTTTTCAAGGCGGTGGATCAGGTAGGCCAAAGCAGTAAACTTGTTGCTGAAATAGTCTCTAAAAATGTAGCCGAGGCCGCGGTGGAAGTAGCAGCCATAGCTACAGGGTTACGTACTACATTGCGGGTATTGCGTAATAAACTAATGCCAGGAGGTAATTAATATGCAAGAAAGGGGAGGTTTTTCTTTTAAAACGGTAGCCTTATCGTTTTTGTTTGGAGGGGTGGTTGGTGCTGGTTTGGCCTTGCTTTTTGCCCCTCAGCCCGGAGAAGAAACGAGAGAGCGCCTTAGGGAGACCACGGATGAAATTCGTGAGCGGGCTCGCTTGGCCGCCGAAGAGGCGCGTTTGCGTTTGGTCAGTGCTAAAGAAGACTTGGGAGACAAGGTTGAAGAAATAAAGTTGCAGGTAAAGGAAAAGGCGGAAGAGTTACAGGGTGGCTTGCAGGAAAAGAAAGAGGAAATAAAAGAACGCGCCGGGGAGTATGTGTTCAGGGGCAAAGATCTCCTAGAAGAAAAGTCTTCTGCTTTAAAAGAGGCCATTGAGGCCGGTAAAGAGGCCATGGAGAAGGAAAAAGAGCGCTTGATGGCCAAGATAAAAAAGGAAGAAGAGACGGCCTAGACCTTGGGGGTAGACCAGCCCAATTTGGTACGGAGAATCTCGAAATAATCGCGTGTTAAGGAGCGAACAATCTTTAACGGCCGGGGGGCTTTACGGAGGATGACCTTTTCGCCAGCCCGGAGTGTCTTATTGAGGTAACCATCCAGTATCAAATGGACTTCTTCACTGCGGCTTAGCAATTCTACTTTGAGGGCTCTAGTAGCGGGAAGGACGATGGGCCGGGCACTTAACATGAAGGGACATATGGGGGTCAATATGAATACCTCACTGGTGGGATATACAATAGGGCCCCCGGCAGATAAGTTATAGGCCGTAGAACCGGTAGGTGTGCACACTATAAGTCCGTCACCATGGTATATGGTAATTTCTTTCTCCTCGCGGTAGACCCGCAGGTGGATCATGTGTCCAAGAGGGCCTTTTATGAGGGCGGCTTCGTTTAATACGTAAAATCTTTCGCGACGATGATGGACCTCAAGAAGCAGGCGCTTCTCGAGGGGGCAGTTATCTTTAACCAAGGCGTCAAGCACAGGACAAGCTTCGTCTACGGTGATTTCCGTAAGGAACCCAAGGCGCCCGAGATTTATTCCCAGCAGAGGAATGTCTCTTTGGTAAGCAAAGGGGACAGCACGCAAAAACGTCCCGTCGCCTCCAAGGACCAAAATGGCCTTGAGATGGGGGTCGGAAAGGTCTTCGGTAATCTCTATACCTCGTTTTTTAAGGCATAGGTCCAAAGCCTGTTGCAGCCCTTGGGGGATAGTACAACCCTTTTTGATAATCAGCCCTATCTTTTTGGCCATAGGCTAAATTTGTGCTTAACTGCTACATTTGTCAAACACGAATAAGGAGGACTACAAGGGGAGCTATGGGGCGTTATTTGTACCTAAAGGGGGTGAAGACCCACAACTTAAAAAACATAGACTTAAGTCTCCCTTTAGAGGGGCTTATTTGTATTACGGGCCCTTCGGGTTCAGGTAAATCCAGTCTGGCCTTTGACACCATATATCGTGAGGGTAGACGCCGCTACGTGCAGGCCTTGGCCCTAAACGAACGGCATATAGTCCTTGAGCCCCCTGTACCGGTGCGCGAAGCCGAAGGTCTACCTCCTACTATAGCCTTGGAGCAAAAAGTGACTACGGCGTCTGCCCGCTCTACCGTGGGCACTATAACCGGCCTGTTAGAACCCCTACGGGTATTGTTTGCCGAAATCGGCTACTTGCACTGCCCTCAGTGTGGCTCAACTTGCCGTCCCATGTCTGTCTCCGACATTGCCACACGCCTCCTTTCCCTACCCAAGGGCACCAAAATCTATATTTTGGCCCCTTTGGTTACCCCTACCCCAAAGGCCCTTGATTTCCTACAGAGCCAAGGGTTTAGCCGTTTCTTGATAAATGATCAATTGGTTGATCTTACGGAAGAAGACCTAACGGTTAAACTGGAAAAAGTACATATAGTAGTAGACCGCCTGGTGCTAAAGCCAGATCTTGGCCCGCGGCTTGTGGAATCTTTACACCTGGCGGCCAGTCTTTCTGGAGGAAGTATACATATCCGCAGTACAAACCAAAAGGAGTGGGCCTTTTCTACTTCTTGGCGGTGTCCTTCTTGTGGTACAGATTTGCCTAAAATCCGTCCGGAGAATCTATCCTTTAACCATCCCCTTGGGGCCTGTAGTAAATGCAACGGTTTAGGACAGATAGAAGGGGAACCGTGTCCAGAATGTAAAGGATCACGGCTAAAACCCCTGGCCCAAAACACATATCTGCAAGATCTTTCTTTTACACAACTCCTCTCCTTACCTTTAAAAGATCTCCAACCATGGCTTGCTTCTTTGAACTTTGTGGGGTTGGAGAAGAAGATATTTGATGGCCTAAGGCCCGAAATAGAAAAACGTCTTGAGGCCTTAAGCCTACTTGACTTAACCCACTTGAATCTGGTGCGTAGCCTGCAAACTTTGTCTTTTGGTGAGCGGCAACGTTTACGGTTAGCCTCCCTTTTGGGAGCTAGGCTTTCGGGGTGTCTTTATATATTAGACGAACCAGGGTTAGGTCTCTCTCCCTTGGAAAAAGAGCGTCTCCTCTTTGTGATTCAGCGCCTAATCCAGCAGGGTAATACCGTTATTATGGTAGAACACGACCCTTTGTTAATTAAAGCGGCCGATATGGTAGTGGAATGCGGGCCTGGAGCCGGAGAAAAAGGAGGAGAGATCCTGTTTGTTGGGCCTCCAGAAGAATTGGCCCAAAATGAACACTTACCCACGGGAAGTTTCTGGGCCGGTCAAAAAAGACTCAAGCGTTATCTCTGGCCTAAAAAGCCTTCCAAGACACAAACCCTAACTACCAGGGTGGGCAATTTCTCTGTACCCAGTCCCGGGGTATTAGTAATTTGTGGGCCTTCTGGGGCGGGTAAAACCCTTTTGTTGCAAGAAATTTGTGATTTATCTAAAAGTCAGGGGAAAAAAGCAGAATACGTACGTCCTATAGAGGCCAAAGGAGCGCGATCGGTTCCGGTAAGTTATATAGGGGCCTTGAATCCGATCCGAGATCTGTTTTCTCAGCTTCCTGAAGCCCGGATGCGTGGGCTTCGCCCGGCCCATTTTAGCTTCTTTAGTAAGGAAGGACGCTGTCCCAGGTGTAAGGGGGAAGGCGAAATGGAAATAAAGATCCCCTTACATCCCCCACTGCGGGTAGTGTGTACAGAATGTGGGGGTACACGTTACCGCCCAGACGTTTTAGACGTACGCTATCGGGGTTTCAGTATAGCCGATATCCTGGAATGTACCGTTACCGAAGCCCGAAAGATCTTTTCGCGTATCCCCGCGGTTAATAACCGTTTGGCCCTGTTAGAAGAGGTAGGTCTTGGCTACCTCCGCTTGGGCCAAAATACGGCCTCTCTTTCTGGAGGAGAGCGCCAACGTCTGGTTCTGGCCCGCACCTTGGCCCAAAAATTTAAGGGGTTGCTCTTTCTGGATCTTCCCTCTTTGGGGTTACATTTAGAAGATATAAACAACTTGTGGAGACTGTTTGATAAATTAATCCAGACGGGTTGCACAATAATAGTGGCGGACAACCACCCCGGATTAGTATTATTGGCGGATGTAATTTGTGTGCTAGAAAGGGGTAAATTAACTTTTTGTGGTTCTCCCAGAGACTGGCTAAAACAAAAAGATCCTTTTGCGCAACGTTTTGAACCTTATGTTTCTCTAATATCGTGGGACTAAGGGGGAATTTTTGCGTATTACTTCGGGTAAATTCAGGGGCTTGCGCCTTAAGACCCCTCGGTTTACAGGTGTTCGCCCCATGACCGAACGGGCCCGTAAGGCCCTTTTTGATATTTTGGGCCCTCATTTAGAAGGGGCCGTTGTTGTCGATCTCTTTTGTGGAACAGGAGCATTAGGGATAGAGGCCTTGTCTCGGGGGGCCCAAAGGGTAACCTTTGTGGATGCAAGCCCCCAGAGCCTGAAACTGGTAATGGAGAATCTAAAACGGGCTGGGGTCTTAGATGCGGCTCAAATTAAGCGTTTAAAATTACCTCAGGGGGTTTTGCGTCTAAAAGGGCCCTTTGATTTTATCTTTATCACACCTCCTTACGGCCAGGGGCTTGGAGAACAGACTCTAAAGGCCCTTCCGGCAAGACTCTTTACCCCTGAAACCGTTGTAGTTCTAGAAGAACGTCGAGGTATAACCTTACCGAACCAAACTTCTTGCCTTAACATCTTTGATTTACGTCGTTATGGTGAAGCTCAATTGGCCTTTTATCGGAGGAAATAGTCATGTACTGTCCCAAAAAAGCGGTCTATCCCGGTACGTTTGATCCCATTACTTATGGGCACCTCGATCTCATAAAAAGGGCCTTGAAACTGTTTGACCACATTATCATCGCCATAGGCGAAAATCCCACCAAGAGGCCTTTATTTTCCCTGGAGGAAAGAAAGCAAATGATTGAAGAATCCCTGGCCGAGTTCCGAGAAGAAGAAAGACAGCGTCTTACGGTGAAGAGCTTTACGGGTCTTTTAGTAGATTTTGCGGCGAGAGAAGGAGCTTGTGCCGTTTTACGAGGATTGAGGGCAGTTTCCGACTTTGAATATGAATTTCAACTGGCCCTTATGAATCGCAGGTTAAACCGGCGTATTGATACTGTATTCCTGATGCCTGGTTTTCGTTGGATTTACATAAGTTCTACCATAATAAAAGAGGCGGCCCAATTTGGAGGAGATGTGTCCGGTTTAGTTCCCCCTGTGGTCTTGGAAAAACTAAAGGAGAAATACCATGGGCGTTAGAAAATATTTGTTATTGTGGATTATAATCTTTTTTTGGGCTCTTCTTTCTAGCCCTAGCAGGGCTGAATCCTTACTCAAGTATAATGTCCGCTGGCTGGGGTTTACCGCCGGCAAAATACAGATCAAAATCCAACCCAAGGATCAAATGACCTATGTAGTGGCCTACTCCAAAACCGTGGGCTTGGTGCGCCTGTTTTTTCCCTTCCAATCGAAATGGGAGTGCTGGATCGGCCCCGATGGCTATCCGGTAAAAAGCCGCATATGGCGGAAAAGGGGCGACAAAGAGGTAACTAAAGAATTTGTCTTTCAACAAGAAAAAGGCATTGTAAAGCGCATATACAAAGGAAAAGTGCGTATCGATAAGGTGGACCGAAAGGTATACGATGAACTTTCGGCTTTTGTGGCCTCTTTTAAGCTTCAGTGGGAGAAACCAGGTGCCCAAAAATATTTTTGGATCTATTCCCACCGTAAGGCTCACCAAGCGGTCTTGACCTATGCCAAAGACGAGGAGATAAAGACATACTGTGGTTGGGTAACGGCCAAGCGCATTCAGGCTGACTTCGGGTTCCAAAGCGAACTAGTTAAACGGGCCCGTAAAGCCGTATTCTGGTGGTGGCACAAGCAAATGGTTCAAAGCGAGGGAGATATGCCCATTGGACATTTAACAGCTATTTTACGGAACCCCAGGTGTAAGCCATGAATACCCCACGTCGTCTCTTAGTAAAAGGCGCTAAAAAGCTGACCAAGTTGGGTTTAATTACTGGTTCAGAGGGTAATGTCTCCCTGCGGCAAGGAGAAAAGATTTTTACCACCCCTACAGGGGTCTTAAAAGATGACCTTGCCCCTGAGGATATCGTAGTGGTAGACCCAGAAGGTCGGTGCCTTTCTGGAGGCAAACCATCTTCTGAATTACTCATGCACCTTAATATTTATAGAAGGCGCAAAGAGATAAAGGCCGTTGTGCACGCTCACCCGCCTTTCACCCTGGCTTTAGACCTTGCCGGATATGCCTTTGACGAATTCTATTTGGTCGAAGCTGCTCTTTTCTTAAAGAAGATAGCGGTGGTTCCCTTTGCTCTACCCGGCACCCCTGATCTCCCCAACCAAATGGAACCCTATTTAGACCAGACTAATGTTTTTGTGCTTTCTCGTCACGGTGCGGTGACCTTGGGTAAAGATCTGGAACAAGCCTTAAATCTTATGTGTATTTTAGAACAAGTCTCTCGTGTTACTTGGCTGGCCAAGACCTTAAGACCTAAACTCCCCCCTTTATCTCCTGAAATCGCAAAAAAAATGCTTTAAATACCAGGGCAGAGGGTTTTAGTATATTCCAGGAGGGCAAACAAGCTTTCTGCCTCAGGACCTAAGGCTTCTTGAAGAGATACTAAATCGTTATGAGAGAGAGACTCCTGGAGCTCGTCACAAAAATAGTTGCGACAAAGGAGAGGACGGATCAATAAAGAGCAACCATCTTCCTTAAGAAAAAAACACCAGTGTTCTTTCAGTCTCTTTTCGGGGAACCGAAACCCCAAAAGTAGGTTCAGTAATAGGAGTACGTCTTCACAGTATAGCTCCATGCCCAATCCACAACATACCTTTTTTGTGCGACCGCAGGCCGCACATATTTGGTCTACACCAACACGTGTGTATACCTTTTGCGTGTGTTGGAAGTCCTTTTGATATTGTTCTAGCAATTGCCACAGATGCGTATCTTTTTTCAAGACTTCCTGGTAACGGAAGAAAAATTCGTTTACCCGCTGAATTTTTCTTTGGAGATATTTTTGGGTAGTCATGGCCTTAGCAGGGGGGCACCATATCTGGCCGGAGCTCGAAAAATACCGTTCCGGTAAGGATCTTGGGGAAAAAGAAGGTTGATTTGTGAGGCATTACCAGACCGGCATCAGCTACCTCTTCTAGGGCCTTAACCGGTGTAGAAGGCAAAAGAAATCCCACCCAGTCACCTTGGGCCTTTTGCGCAATGTCTTTGATCCAAGGAGTATAAAACAACCGGCCCCCTTCCTTAAGTTGAGCTTCATCTTGGCCAAACACTTGCTGTAAAAGACCAGTGAATAAGGCTACTGGTAGCTTTTGGAGTGGCGTGGGTAATGTTTTGGTCAATTGTTCAAGACCAGAAGGATGGAGCTTAAAACGTTGGTATTTACCCTGATTTACTAAAATTATTTCGCCCACCTGGATCTCGTTCAGTAAATTATGCAGATGAGCCAAAGAAAAATCTCTCATTTCTTCAAAAGAGCCCCACGGGGCCAAAAGTTCCTTGATTTTTGCCAAAGGAAGCCCCAATTTTAGGACTCTGTGGGTGGGGAGGACCAATAACCCGGGTTCTTCAAATGGGCAGAGATACATCATCACGTAGTGGAAACAACGTTTTGGATCTGAGCCGTATTTTTGTTCCATTTCCCGCATGTAAGAAAGGGCGGTGGTGTAGCGGTGGTGGCCATCAGCTATGTAGAGCGGCTGGTCAAAGAACCGCCTTACTTCTTGTATAACCTCGGGGTGGGTGACTTTATAAAGCTGGTGAGAAAAGCCGACATCGTCTGTTATTTCGTAAAGTTTTTGTCCTTTTTGAGCTGGAATAGTCAGGGTTTCTAGACTCAAATCGTGATAAAGGCAAAATATCTGGCTAAATTGGGCCTTAGTGGCTTTTAATAAACGCAGACGGTCTTGGGTGACCCGATCAAAGGTCTTTTCATGGGGACGAATGCGCCTGGTCTCCCACGGAGCAAGACGGACTAAAGCTATGAGGCCGCGGCGTACAAGGGGTTTGTTTTGCCAGGAAAATTTTAGGTTGTACAGATAAAGGGCTGGCTGTGGATCTTTGATCAGGATGCCCTGTTTTTGCCACGTCTGCCATAACCGTTGGGCCCTGGTATAACGGTTTTCTTCGGAGGTATCAGTCTCTCGAACACGACCAAGTTCTAAGTGAAAGACATTGTAGGGGCTCTTTTGCAAAAAGGCCTCTTGTTCTTTCTGGCTCACTACGTCATAAGGTGGGGCCACCACCTGCGCCAGGTCTACCCGTTCTGGATTATACCGCCAACCACAAAAAGGTCTTATGTCGTTCATCACGCGGCGTTAGCTAATATAGCTTTGAAGAGGCGTCAACCACTAAAGACCAATTTTTATACCGGAAAGTCTTGGGGTTCGATTACCTCCAGTCCACCCATATATGGACGTAGCACTTCGGGGACTACTACGGTACCGTCTTTTTGTTGATAGTTTTCCAGTATGGCCATGAGGGTGCGTCCTACAGCCAACCCAGAACCATTTAGAGTATGTACAAAGCGGGGTTTTTGTCCTCCTTGGGGTCGGTAACGTATGTTGGCGCGTCGCGCCTGATAGTCTTCAAAATTGCTACAAGAAGAGATTTCTACAAAACGTTCTTGTCCTGGGGCCCATACTTCGATGTCGTAAGTCTTGGCCGCTGAAAAACCCAGGTCTCCAGTACAAAGGACCACTACCCTATAGGGTAATCCTAGTTTTTGTAATACCTCTTCCGCATCTAAAAGTAGAGTTTCTAGCTCCTCATAAGAGTTTTCAGGCGACACAAATTTTACCAGTTCTACCTTATTAAACTGGTGTTGACGGATAATACCCCGCACATCTCTCCCGTGGGAGCCTGCTTCGGCGCGAAAACAAGGGGTATAGGCCACATAATAGAGCGGTAAGGCCTTTTCCGGGACAATTTCGCTACGATGCAAATTGGTTACCGGCACTTCCGCCGTAGGGATGAGATAATAATCCCAGTCTTCCAATTTGAAGAGATCTTCTTTGAACTTAGGCAATTGCCCCGTGCCGATCATGGAAGCCTCGTTAACGATAAAGGGAGGTAGTACCTCGCGATAGCCATGGGCCCTGGTATGCAGGTCTAGCATAAAGGTGATCAAGGCCCGTTCTAACATCGCCCCTGCTCCTCGATAGACTACAAACCTGCTACCGGTGATCTTGGCTGCCCTTACAAAATCAAAAATACCCAGCTCCTCGCCTATCTCCCAATGAGGCCTGGGGGTGAAATCAAAAGAGGGCATATCCCCCCATCGCTTTACCACCTGGTTATCTTTTTCATCGGCTCCTAGAGGTACCGAATCGTGGGGAAGATTGGGGATCTCCAACAACAGGGTCTTTACCTGGGCCTCTATCTCTTGAAGCTCCTTTTCCAGAGACTTTAATCTTTCGCCCAATTCTTTGACGCGGGTGGTCTCGGCCGTAATATCTTTACCCTTACGCTTCAGTTCGCCTATGGCTTCGGAGGCCTTTTTGCGCTCATGTCTTAAATTTTCTACCTCTTGAATAAGCTTGCGGCGAAGCTGATCTAGCTCTAGTAATTGCTCTAAGGGATACTCTCCACCTCGACGGGCGAGTTTTTCGCGTACCAAATCTGGATGTTCTCTGATAAAACGCAAGTCTAACACTACAAACCTCCTACCATGAGAGATTTACCCAAAATTCAAATAACGTGGCCCAAACAAGGCTTTTCGTGACGCTTCAGAAGAATTTTAAGTTTGTACTAAAGATCTTTTAGGTTGTTCACTAATATAGCATTTTTAAGGGGTTATCAAATAAACTTTAAGGGCCCAAAGGGGCTAAATTTTTCTCCTTAAGACCTTAGGACATTCTGTCTTAGTATTTCGAAAAACCCGTAAAACCCTTTAACGAAAAGACTTACCGGGAGGTTTGCCTTGACGTACCCCTTGGCCCTCGGTCGCCTACTTTCTGACCCTTACTTGTTCTGGATCTTGGACAAGATCTAATAGAGAGACCATTTGGTGTGGGACAAAAGTGTAGACTTTGTTTGACAGTCACCCTCTTGAGCACCACCCTGTCAGCTTAAGTTCGCGCTAATGCACCTAAGAGTTTGGAAATCTTGATTTTCAAATTGTACCTCCCCTGCACGGGACACAAGGGCAGAAGCCCCGTGGCGGCTTCCATTGTAAACGCTCTCTTGCGTTCAGCCTGAAACGGACCTCGGCCGGCTGCCCACCGGGTAAAAGAGCGGAAGTCCTCCGTGTTCAGTGCCGAACTCCGCGAGGAATGCCTGGACTTCGTCGCTGAGCAGAAAATCCGAGAATGCCCTGGCTCCGGCGGCATTTGTTCCTGGAAAACGTTCCGGATCCGCCTCCATGACCATATATGGCCTGCGCATTGCAGGATCGCCCTCCACCATTATTTCCATACCCCTCATGGGGAACTTGCCGTATAATACCGGAATCCGGCCTACTATAACGTAGGCATTATGCTTCCTGGCAAACTCCACGACTCCCAGGTGTCCTCCTGATTCGTCTTTGAGTATCCATCCTCCCTTGGTGGAGACGCCTGCGTCCTTCAGGAGCCTGTGGAAGACCTCACGGCTGCCGATACCGAAAAAGTCCACGAAAAAGGCCCCTTTATTCGCGATGTGCCACAATGCCTCAGCACCGTCTCTCATGCCCCTTATGCCCGCAGGGTCTGATACCGGCCCGACGATTACCAGCTCGTTCTTGGTCCATGGCCGCAAGTTTATCCCGTAACCGTCGGCTACGAGGTTCGTGGTGATGTCTCCGGAATGCATGGTCAGTATGTCGGCCATTCCCTGGCGGAAGGCCCTCGCAAGCAACGGCCTTGGCCCGGAATGGACCAACTTTACCCTGTAGCCGGAACGGGCCTCGAACATCGCTGAAATCCGCTGCCACAGGCCGGTCATCGTCATGCCCCCGATTACGACCGCCCGGACTACATCCGATGAAGACGCAGGAGATGCCCCCTGTAGAACCTTACGGTCGCTCACGACACCCTGACCTCCTGTCGACTGCAATAGGGCCTTTGGCCAGCCTTATGCCCGTGACAGCCACCCGCCTGGACATCGGTACAGGGAGAAAGTCGAAGATTATCAATCAGGGATACGTCTCCTTTACGAATTTTTTGCCAGCTATCCAAGCCCTAACTTACAAGAACTTGACAGGCTGCTCTTTTCATTATATCCATTTGAAAATAACGATTGTCGGATACGTAGTCAAGATCTTGAATGAGGAGTGACCAACATGAACAGAGCCGGTGCCTTCACAGAGGGATATGTCTGCTCGGCAGGTAGGTGCCGCACGATGCCGGGTTCCTGGCCGGCGTTTTTTGTCTTTACAGTCCTTGCCATATTATCGGTACTTGTACAGGCAGGACTGCGCCTGTGGCTTCACAGGGTGGGGCTGCACATCCCCGGTATAAGCGCCCTGGTCTGGATGCCGCTTATGGTTGCGGGAAAGCTCGGACGGCCCCGGGGGTTGTCCGCATCCAGCATGGCTCTTGTCCTGAGCGCGGCTGATATGCTGGCCATGCCCTTATCGGGCCCTAGCGCAGCAACCTGGGGCGTCTTTACTGCCGCTCTGTTGAAATACGGGATCTCGGGCCTTATACTGGACGCCTTATGGCCGTTTGTCTCGATGATACGTCCGGGCTCCCCGGCGTATCTTTTCGCGGTTGCCGGAGCAACGGCCCTGGCCCTTGCGGGAAAGGCGCTTTTCGTATTGGCTTCATGTGCTCTTCCCGGCATCCCTCTTCCTGACAGCAAGTTGCATATCGTTGTATTACATGCCGCCTTTGGTGCCTGTGCAGGCCTTGTAGCCGTCTTCGTGTCGTCGGGCGACGCCCAAGCAAACCGTAAGACGTCTTTAACCCGGATTATGCCCGGATAAATTGCACAGGAGTCGTAACTATTCGAACAAATCCTTTCCTCGGGCATTTGAAGCGCACAGTCCGGGTTTAGAGGTCATGAATGCACGTATAGAGGACCCAAACTCCGTGCAGGATACTGCCATTTTGTACATCTAGACTTAAAAGCCGGTTGATATAGACGCATACATTATGGTGTTTTGTTCCGGCCGATTGCGGCAAACAGTTATTCCCAAATGGGAATAATGAGACCCAGGACATTCCTGGGAGGTTCTCTTTCCACCAAAGAGACGGGCGAGGGCATGGAGACGATGAAAAAGTTCATAAAGATGATGACATATGTCTGGCTTATCTCATGCCTTTTACCAGGGCAGCGTGCTGCCGGAAAGATTCGAGAAGGCGCCCCTGCTGTTTTTCAATTGGGGCGGGTGGTTGTAACCGGGTCCAGGGAAAGGCCCGTCCCCGGGACTGCTGTGACGGAGATAGATGAAGAAGATATCAGAGAGTGGGGGGTACAGACGGTGGGGGAGGCGCTCGATCTCATCCCGGGAGTAGACGTCCACACCGGAGGGCAAGGGCAAGCCCATGTGAATATCAGGGGGTTCTCATCCAAGGAGATCAAGGTCCTTATAGATGGTGTCCCCGCCGAGGAAACCTTTTCAGGCGCCCTGGATCTCTCGCAAATTCCCGTGGATTCCATCGCCAGGATAGTCGTCGTAAGGGGAGCGGCGTCCGTCCTCTATGGTGCCGATACACTTGGGGGGATAATCAACATCATCACCAAAAAGGGCGGGAAGGTGCCTGTGACCGAGCTTTCCGCTTCGTTCGGTGACTATGACACTTGGAACTGGGTACTCGACCATGGTGCCGCCGAGGGAAGATTCAACTACTGGTTGACAGCCGGTTACCATAAGTCTCATGGATTCAGGCTATCCAAGGACTTTGACAGCCACAGCAGGTACCTTGGAGAGGATTCTCCATACCATGAGGATGGTGGCAGGAGAGATCTCAGCTATTACCAGAAACGAAACCTGAACCTCAAGCTTGGATATGAGCCAGATGACGGATCCATGGTCTATCTGTCCTTGGATTACTACAACAACGAAAGGGGATGCCCTCCGGAGAACGATCGATATCAGGCCTTTACAAAGTGGGACCAGTGGCACCTCAACCTGGCGGGACAGAAGAGCATAAATGAGCGATTCAAGGTGAGGGGAAGGCTTTTCTACATGGGACACGCGGATACGCTTTCGGATGTAGGATGGGATGGCCACCGGACGGCCAGGAAGGCCTACCAAGAACTGAAAAATAATGACTATTCCGCTGGAGGGGCGATACGGGGCATCCTTGATCTCGGCAGGGCCGGTCTCTTGAGCGCAGCGTTTAACTACGTCAGGGACGGTCACAGGGAACGGGAATATCTGGACAAAGACTGTATGAGCGTAAAAAAGGGAAAGGACCTGCCGGGATGGCAGGCGGAAAAGAAGTTCGAAGCCCATACCTTCACAGCGGCCTTGGAAGACGAAGCGAGCCTGACCGACAGGCTGTCGTTCGTTTTCGGTGTGAGCTATGATTACTTCAAACCGCTCAAGGCGGCCGGAAGGCCGTTACCCAGCGGGACCGGTTCGTGGAATCCACAGGCCGTGCTGTTTTACAGGCCCGGAGGCAATATCTCCATCCATGCATCTATTAGTAAAAAGACCAGATTTCCCCATTTTAAGGAGTTATACAGCAGCTATGCCGGAGGCAATCCCGACCTGGGCCCTGAGAAGGACGTTCTATATGAACTCGGTATTGAAAAGGATTTCTCGTATGGGAGGATATGGGCCAACTGTTTTTATAACAACCTACACGACATGATACAGCGCATCAAACGTAAGGGAGGCTGGATATATGACAATATTGGCCGGGCGGTGCTTCAGGGAACGGAAGCCGGCCTGGAATTTCTGCCTTCCAGTGACTTGCGCCTCAGGTGCGACTACACCTTCCTCTCGGCCAAGTACACGACCCTTGAACGGGATATCCCAAGACGCCCCAGGCACAAAGTAAACCTGGAGATAAGATTGGCACTGCCCTTTGAGGCCAGCATGGATCTCGTTGTCTCGTATACTGCATCTCAGGTCGAATATTTGAACAACGGCGACAGCCACAGGCTGGACGATTTCTTCCTCGTAAATCTCGGCCTGGAAAAAGCGATCAGGTTGCCGCGTTCTTCCTCTGGAAAATTTTTTATTAATATTAGTAACATGATGGATACAAACTATAACGACGGCCATGGTCCCATGCCGGGTCGCAACTTCGTGGCCGGGCTAAGACTGAGCTTCTGAACCAATGCCCTCTACGGCCCCGAATCCGCCGGGCCGTCTCCATCCCTCCCGAGCATGTACAACCGGCCTCGCTCCGCTGAAAGGGGATTTACGGGCAGGGAAGCTCCCTGTTCGGTAATCTCTCACCCTGCTCCGAAACCCATAGTTTTTTACCTCAACGCCCCTACCTGCCACAATCTTATCTTTAAGAGACCTTTGAATAACTTGGATCATTGAGCAAAAATTTCCTCATCTATGCCATTAATATCGACAAAAATTGAAAATATTAACAAATACAACCAAAAATTATATCATATCTCGCACACGTTAACCTATATTCTTCTTATTTCCCTATATTTCTCTATTTTAGACATAATTCATCTGTTCTCCACTTAAAAAGCTCCTTTTCTCCTAAAGTGCCAGGAAAGATTAAGCACATTGTAGGTAAAACACGTCAAAAACAGATGTATCTCGTCAGCTATAAGCCCTACATATCTTGCCTTTGTCCGAGGCCTACTTCTCCTTCAAGCAGCTCCTCAAGCACCTGGGAATCATGCACCTTGGCCGGGGTGCATACAAATTCCGTCACAAACTCAGACTTTGGGTCAACGGCGATATGATCTTTGTAACCATAGACCGTCTTTTGGCCCTTTTTGGTAAAAGAAGCATCGTCGTCTTTGTCAGGGGTTCTTGCTGCTTTGACCAGACGGGCGTCAATAATCTTTCCTGTTTTGAGTTCAAAGCCCTTTTTAGTAAGCTGGCGCTTGAGCTCGTTAAAACATTCCCGGTAAAGGTTCATAGATTTGAG
>JALSKZ010000043.1 GCA_026988575.1 Thermodesulfobacteriales bacterium
GCAAAAGCGGAAGCGTAATCAAGGCCGATTCTGAGCTTGTTCTCAAACCCACCGGTGAGATGGGCCAGGTGGAGACCAAAAAGCTCTCCGATCTAAACGTGCTCACTTACGAAGGTGCTCAAATTGGTCTAACCATCGTAGAGGCCGCCATCGGCGACATCGACGGCATCCGGGCCGAGCTTGGTTCCGTACAAAACCAGCTTCAAAGCACCGTCTCTAACATCTCGGTAACCAGAGTAAACGTACAGGCCGCGGAGTCGTCTATCCGCGAGGTGGACTTTGCCGCCGAAAGCGCAAACTTCACCAAGATGCAGGTGCTCATGCAGGCCGGTATGTTTGCGCTTGCCCAGTCCAACACCTTGCCCCAAATGGCCGTACAGCTCCTTAGGGGTTAGGAATAGAAGCGGAAGGGCTTTTAGCCCTTCCGCAATCTTATCTCAAGCAGGGGGAGACTCACAACTCCCCTAGCGGTTATCGCGAGGCGGGCAAGGAAAGGCTCCTTTTCAGCATATGCGCGGCAGAGGTTCGCCAGAGAGCATACCCAAAAGGCGCTTTCCCCCGTAGGCGGTATGGAGGATAACGCGGGCCTCTCCCTTAGACACTACCTTTCCAATCAAAGCGGCCTCTTTGCCCTTGGGATGACTTTTTATGACCTCCAGGGCCCTTTGTCCGGCACCTTGGGCCACAAAGGCTATAAAGCGCCCTTCGCAGGCCAGATACAAGGGGTCTAGCCCCAAAATATCGGCTCCGGCACGCACTTCTCCCCGAACAGGAATTTGAGATTCCTCAAGAAGGATTTCACAGGAGGCCTCTAGGGCCAGTTCGTTTAAGGTGGTAGCCAGCCCTCCCCGTGTAGGGTCACGCAAGACATGCACCTGCGGCCCCAAAGCTTCACAAAGGAGGCCGACAAGATCATTCAAGGGCTGAGAATCACTTTTTAGGCCCGCAAGGCCCATGTTTTCCCGGGCAGAGAGTACGGCCAGGCCGTGATCTCCTACGGGCCCAGAAACGAGTATTTCATCAAAAAGGGCAATGTTTTGGGGATGTAAGGAAAGACCCTCTTTGACAAAACCCACCCCCGAAGTATTGATATAAATCTTATCGCCTTTACCTTTAGGCACTACTTTTGTATCACCACACGTGATCTTGACCCCCGCGGTTTTGGCTGCTTGGGCCAAGGAGGAAACAATACGTTCAAGGTCCACCAGGGGAAAGCCTTCTTCCAAGATAAAAGCCACCGACAGATAACAGGGCGTGGCCCCTACCATGGCCAAGTCGTTTACTGTGCCGTGTACAGCCAGGGAGCCAATATCTCCCCCAGGGAAAAATATCGGCGAGACCACAAAGCTGTCGGTACTAAAGGCTATTTTGCCGGCCTTGGGTTCCAAAATAGCGCTATCCAGGAGGGGCACATCGGTTAAGTAAGTCCGTAATAATTTACCCAGGAGTTCATAAGTAGCCCGTCCACCACTTCCATGGTCTAAGGTGATAATGTTATTCCCATACGCCATGAATCACTGCTCCACACCTAGGACAAGTCCCCTCAGGGGTCAGTTCAAAGCTCATTATGCCAAATCCGTAACGGTCTATAAGTGTCTCTCCGCATTGCCAACAAAAGGTCTTTTCGCCCTCGTCACCAGGGACATTACCGGTGTAAACATAATATAGACCCTCTTCTTTTCCAATAGTGTAGGCCTTGTGCAGGGTTTCTATAGGGGTTGCCGGACGGGTCAAGAGCTTAAAGCGGGGGTAAAATCTGGTTACGTGCCAGGGGGTCTCGGGGCCCAATTCTTTGTAAATGAACCGGGCAATGTCTCTGAGCTCTTGAGGATCGTCGTTTTCTCCGGGAATTAAAAGGGTGGTAACCTCTAGCCAAACGCCCTGCTTTTTCAAGTGCTTCAAGGTGTCTAATACCGGAGCTAAACGGGCCTTGCAGTGTTTGCGATAAAACTCATCTCTAAAGGCCTTAAGATCTACATTGGCCGCGTGGAGATCCGGAAAGATTAGGTCTAAGGCGGCAGTGGTCATGTAGCCATTGGTCACAAAGACGTTTTTTAGGCCCGACTTGGCCGCAAGCCGCGAACAATCCAGGGCAAATTCAAAGAATACCGTGGGTTCGTTATAGGTATAAGAAATGCTTTGGCTCCCTGTACTTAGGGCCGTCTCTATTACCTCTTGGGGGGTGACTTCTTGCCCTATTACACCGCCTTCTAACCGGGGATACTGGGCAATTTCGTAGTTTTGACAGAAATCGCATTGAAAATTACACCCCACCGTACCGATGGAAAGACTCCTCGATCCTGGCAAAAAGTGAAACAGAGGCTTTTTTTCGATAGGGTCTACATGCTGGGCAATTATCTTGCCGTAGACCAAACTATATAGCTTACCTTCACTATTGACGCGTACCTGGCATAGACCAAGCCTTTGGGGCTTTATAAGACAGTGATGATTGCATAACATGCATTCCACCTGGCCGTTTTCTTTTGGTGTATAAAGTAAGGCCTCTTTCATCGACGCCCTCCTCCGGCTTTGTTACAACAAGTTAGACACGGTTGAAAGGTTTGTAAACTTTAGGCCCCAAACCTTAAAAGAACACCTATCTACCACTTAACTTTGCTATCAATAGCCATTACCACACAGCTGACATTTGAAGCTGAGCAGGGCAAACGGCCCCCCATTTTGAGGCATAGCGAACGCTCTGCCTTGTTGGGGCACGGCGAGCAAGCGCCCTTTTTTGGTCATGGCGAGCGCCGCAGGCGCAAAGCAATCTCAGGGAGCAAGTGTAAGCGAGCGAAGTAATCTCAGACAAAGCAAGCAGGACGAGATCACCTCGGCGACTACATCGCCTCGTGATGACGGGTGGACAAGATCGCCACGGCAAGCTTTCGCTTGCCGCGCGCTGACATATAAAAAATAGGCCCGCGCGAGGGTGGGTTGGGGAGTCATTCTTATAGCTAGTCTTAGGATATTGGCGGAAAAAGCTAGAAGAAAACATAGCCATGATTATCTTTTCTCAAAAAGAAAATAAGGAGACAGATATGGCGGAAAAGGGCATCATTTTTGAGAGTGAAGAACCTAAAAACATAACCGAGGTGGCCGAGTTTTTACGTACCCTGGCCGATCGTCTGGCCCAAGGCAGAGTGACCTTTCAAAAAGGGGCCGAAGAAGTGGTGCTTTTGTTCCCTCAAAACGTAGTCTTGGAAATAAAGGTGGAGCAAAAGCAGAAAAAAGGCAAGACCAAACACCACCTGGAAATCGAGATAGAATGGGTAGAAGGTGAGAATACAGGTCCGGTAAGTATCTCCTAGACTTCTAAGGTCATAAAGTCTTGGGCTAAGACTATTTCTCCCGAAAAGAAGGCCTTAGCCGGGGTTAAAAGGTCAGCCTGGTCACAGGGAGGGTAAAAATGGGTGAGTATTAATCTTTTGACCCGCGCCTGGCCGGCAATTTGACCAGCAAGCGAGGGAGTTAGATGGCCGGGGATTTTAGCCCCCTCTGGTGCTGCACATTCTAAGATTAAAAGATCGGCCTCTTGGGCCAGGTCTATTATACTGGGGCAAAAATCTGTGTCTCCAGAGTAGACAACGCTCTTTTCCTGGTACTCTAGACGCACAGCGATACTTTCAGGGTTGTGCACTACAGGAGACGTGCGTATCTCAAGCGGTGGCAAAAGGAGGGCTGAGGGGTATTGAACAGATACCTCGATTTGTTCTAAAAGACCTTCAGGTGGTTCTACCCAGTGTCCAAAGGCCTTTTTTAAACCACTATAAAAATCCTTAAAACCTTCCCCGCTAAGGAGCCAAAAGGGTTTTTCTCGCTTATATCCTAGAGCATAGTGGGAAGCAAAGAAAAAAGGTATCAGGTCGGTTACGTGATCTGGATGAAAGTGCGAGAGGACGATCCCGTCTATATCCGGAAGGCTTATACCGCACTTTAGGAGACGATAGACCGTCCCTGGCCCCATATCCAGCAAGATATTTTGGCCAGCCACCTGGACTAAATATCCTGGGGCTCCTCTCTCAAGCCGTGGCCAACCTGTACCAGAACCCAAGATTGTAACCTTCATAAAAATTCCTCCCTCTCTTCGGTTAAGATAAAAGACACGATTTCTTCTACATTTTTATCTAACTTTAGGGCTTCCAGGGCCATGGTCCGGGCTAAATCGTGTTCTCCCTCAAGCTGGGCAAAAAGTAGGCTCAAATAGGCCAGGGTCTGGGCGTGCTTGGGCTCTTTACGGGCCACCTCCTTGAACAAGGAAAAGGCCTCGGGGAGGTCTCCTAATTCGTAGTGGGCCCGGGCCTTTAAAAACAGGGCCTTAGAAGTAGAAAAATCCTCAAGTACATGTTTTACCTCTTGCCAAAGACCTCTCTCAGCCAAGGTTTCGGCCCAGGCTTCGGCAAAAGTGGACTCTTTAGGGGCCAGTTCATAGGCCGTTTTAAAGGACTCTTGGGCCTTGGAGGAGCCTTTTTCTCGTAAGAAGAGCCCCAAATTGTAATGTAACATGGGGTCGCGGGGGCTTTGGGCAATAGCCTGGCGCAAATACTCCTCTGCCTGCTGGTGATCTCCTAGCTGGATCATGATCACGGCCAGGCTATTTAGGAGATCTACAGGCTGAGCCGAACCTTCCCGCCCCAAAAGATAGCATTTTCGGGCTGCTCCCAGGTCACCGAGGTCTAAATAAAGGTCGCCAGCCACATGATATGTAAAAGGTTCAAACACCACGCTGGTAGGGTTGGGAAGACGACGAGCATGTTCCAAAGCCATCCAAGTGGCCGCAAGAGGGGGAAGCTGGGCCCCCTTCACATAAAGACCGGCGCGCAAACCCAGGTCTCTGAGCAGGGCTTCCAATTTTTCCACAGGCTCATCCACCGCCGCAAGGCATCCCTTGGCCAGAGGAAATATAATATTGGTAACTGCGGAAAGTTCCTGTCTAAAGACCTGTAACACGTCTTTTTCGCCTTCGGCCCATAAAAGCAGGGCCCCTTTCTGCCAGGCCTCTAGCAGGGTTTTTAGCAGGCGGGAAATTTCTTTTCCAGAGGCCAATTCCCCTTCCAATACTCGACGGGCCTTGTGCGAAAGCCAAGAAAACCCAAACGTCTCGGCAAGGAATAATAAATCTTCACCGGTATAGACGTCTTCTGGTCTGTCAAAGGTCACCGAAGCCGCTACCACCTCTACTTCTTTACGCCACAGATCCTTAAGATAAGAAAGAAATCTTTGGGGAGGACCAGGTAAAAAGTAAAGTCCTGGGGCCAAGGCAAAGGTGTCTTGGAAATCGGGACGAACTCCTTTTAAGAGTAGCCCACTTAAGGGGGCCTTTTTTAATTCTTGACAGAGGATTTGGGGCCCAGGCAGACCTTCGAGGCACTTTTCTTGACCTATACGCTGCCACATTTCTTGCACAAGGGCCATTACCACCGGTCGCCAACGAGCTACTTCCTCTGGAGATAAGTTTTCTGCCTGGATTATTGTCTGGACAAAAGGCTTTCCCTGCCAATAAAGGTGGGCCTGATCTTTGTCCTCTTGAAAAGAGATCTCCACTGGAAGCAAGGGCGCTAAGGACTCCTTCAAAAGGGCAAGCAAGCGTTGCGGGAGTTTTTCCATGTCTACTCTCCCCATATTTTCTTTAAAAGCCGAACAATAAGGTTTATCTCTTCGGGCAACACCGTACGCATATCTAGATATACCTTATCTGCTTCAATTCGCGAAATAACAGGAGGGGTGGAGGCCCTGAGGGCCTTTTCGAGCCTGGCCGCAGACCACCCATCGACACTCAAGGCCACGGCATAAGAAGGGGGGCTAGCCAAAGGGAGGGCCCCGCCACCTACCCGAGACACCGTCTTGACCAAACGGGCCTTAAGGTGAGGAATTTTCTCCTTGCGCAGGCGCCTCAGGAGGCTTTGGGCCTTCTTCTTCACTTGGCTAGCCGGCATGGTAATCAGGGCAAGTGTGGGAATGCGCTTTACCGCTTGCTCTAGGTCCCTGTAGAGACGCAAAGTGGCCTCCAAGGCGGCCAAAGTGAGTTTGTCAATACGCACGGCCCTGTTTAAGGGGTTTTTCTTCAAGCGGCGGATAAATTCACCCCGGCCGACAATGAGACCGGCTTGAGGCCCCCCTAAAAGCTTGTCTCCCGAAAAAGTTACCACATCAAGACCTGCCCCTACTACTTCTTGTACAGTGGGCTCTTTTAGCAAACCGTAGCGGGAAAAGTCTATAAAACAACCACTGCCCAGGTCTTCTACTACCGGTAAGCCGTGCTCATGACCAAGGAGAACAAGTTCTGCCCCACTTACTTCTTTACTAAAGCCCACAATGGCAAAATTGCTCTTGTGCACCTTCATGATAAGAGCGGTGTTTTCGTTAATAGCGGCCTCATAGTCTCGTAAGTGGGTGCGATTCGTAGCCCCTACTTCGCGCAAAATAGCCCCTGAGCGGACCATTACGTCTGGGATCCTAAAAGAACCCCCAATTTCGACCAATTCTCCCCGCGAAACTATGACCTCCCGCCCCAAAGCCAAGGTATTTAAGGTAAGCAACACCGCTGCAGCATTATTATTGACCACCAAGGCCTCTTCGGCCCCGGTGAGCTCACATAAAATCTCCTCCACATGAGAATATCGACTACCCCTTTGGCCCCTTTGCAGATCAAATTCCAAGTTACTGTAACGAGCTGCTATCTCGGTTAGGGCCTCTACCGCCTCTTCCGGTAAAAGAGAGCGTCCTAAATTGGTGTGGACCACTACTCCGGTGGCGTTTATTACCGGCCTAAGGCTAAAGGCAAGTTTTTCTTCCACCCTCTTTCGGGCAAGATTTAGGACCTCTTGGGGATCTAAATGGGTTCGTTTGCCCGCGCTAATTTCACGACGCAATTCTTCTGTTACGTCTCGGGCCACCATAACAAGTAGGTTTTCCGGAGCCTCAGGATAAAGTTGGCCCAAATCTCTGGCCAACTCGTGTACAGCCGGAATAGCTCTAAATGGTCTCTCAGAAGCCATATCTCCTCCTAAAAACCAGGATCAAGTTTTGTATTTTACTACCAGTAGCATAAAACAGATAACTATTTCCCTTTGTCAAGGTAAAGAAGATCAAACACCTAGGCCCTAGAGGGAGTCTTTCTGCTTTTTATTACTAGGAGTACAAAATCGATGACCTTTGAATAAGCTCATGGCAAGCGCCGCAGGCGCGAAGCAATCTCGTGAGATCGCTTCGTCGGCCCTGCGGGCCTTCTCGCGATGACTGATGCGGAGAGTCATTGTGAGGCACGAAGTGCCGAAGCAATCCTGTGATCTGTGATCTGTAAGCGGTAATCTGTGGATCCGTCGCCTGCGGGGTTGTTTTTTCTACATGTAGTGCTATCTAATTTTAAAAATTAGCACATAGGAGGTAGGTATGAAAAAATTGTGGTTTGCAATTTTAGTTATTATCGGAACCATAGGTCTAGTAGCTCAGGCCCATGCCCATTTTCAAACCCTCTTTCCTTCAAATGACATGGTAAGCGTAAACGATAATCATCGTATCGGATTATTTTTATGTTTTACCCACCCTATGGAGGGGGGGCCCAACATGGAGATGAAAAAACCAAAGGCCTTTGGCGTCTATGTGCGTGGGAAGAAGCTAAGCCTCATGAAAGCCTTAACTCCCATCAAAATACCTATTTATCAGCGATGGAACCCGGAATACCGCACTACTAAAGGGGCTGTAACCGCCTGGAAGGCTGTCTATCAATTACGTTGCCCTGGAGACCATATCTTTTATGTGGTTCCACAACCCTATTTTGAACCTGCCGAAGAAAAGTTTATCTGGCAGATCACCAAGGTAGTAGTAAACGCCTTTGGGGCCGAAGAAGGCTGGGACGCCAAAGTAGGCCTTAAGGCCGAGATAATCCCTCTTACCCGTCCGTATGGAGTGTGGGAGGGAAACACCTTTCGGGGGTTGGTCCTTATAAATGGCAAGCCCGCCCCTAACATAGACGTAGAGGTAGAATATTATAATGTCTCCGGAAGGGCCCACGCTCCTAAAGACGCCTTTGTAACCCAGGTGGTTAAGACCGATAAAAACGGTGTCTTTACCTATACCATCCCCTGGGCGGGTTGGTGGGGTTTTTCGGCCCTGGGTGACGGGGGAACACTCTTAAAAGACGGGAAGCCTTACCCCGTGGAACTGGATGCCGTTATCTGGGTCAAGGCCTATCCTCGTCCTGAAGGAGTACGCTAATGCACATTTCCGAAGGAGTACTATCGGCTCCGGTACTTTTGGCCGGGGCCTTGGGTACAGGAATCGGTACTTTTTTGGGGTTAAGGTGCCTTACCAGTGAAAAAGTGCCTCAGGTGGCCTTGCTATCCGCGGCCTTTTTTGTGGCCTCTCTGGTACACGTGCCCCTGGGGCCTAGCTCAGTACACCTCATACTAAATGGTCTGGTAGGGATACTGCTCGGCTGGATGACTTTTCCCGCCTTGTTAGTAGGGCTTTTTTTACAGGCCATTCTCTTCCAATTTGGAGGGTTGACCACCTTGGGAGTAAATACCTTTAATATGGCCTTCCCCGGGGTAGTGGTCTATTATCTCTTTAAACCCCTTATTAAGTCTCCTAGGCTCTCTGTGGTAGGTGCTTTTTGTGCCGGGGCCTTCGCGGTCCTTTTAGCAGGGATCTTTGTGGCCTTGGAATTGGCTCTCACCGGAGAAAGTTTTCAAGCATCAGCAAAGCTCATCTTAATGGCCCACTTACCCATCATGGTCATTGAAGGGTTTATTACCGTACTCATAGTGGGTTTCTTGAAAAAGGTACGGCCAGAAATTCTATTTCCGGAGGAAAAGCCGTGAAAAAGTCATTGATTATCTTGTTTCTTTTCCTGATTATCAGCAGCAAGGTGTGGGCCCACAAGATAAGCATCTTTGCTTACGTGGAGGGTAACTACATCCAGGGACAGGTCTATTTCAATGATGGCTCTCCCGCTAAACTGGCCAAAGTTACCTTACTGCCGGCTAGGGGCCATAAAATTTTGGGTGAGACAAAGACTGATAAAGAAGGTAATTTCAAGCTCCTCATCCCCAAGGGGGTTGAGGGAAAGGTTCGGGTAGTGGCCCTAGCCGAAATGGGCCACCGAGCCGAGATAAATCTCTCTTTAAAACCAGAGGCCAAGGGGCCCCAAAAAGGAGAGCCGTCCTTCCCTGGCGCTCAGGATTTCATGGCCCCTCCAGCCCAGACGGAAAACCCCGCCTCTGCCGGGGTCCTTTTAAATAAGGAGGAACTTAAGGCCCTTATCCACCAAGAGGTAGAAAAAGAAGTGGCCCCCATACGGGAGATCCTGGAACAGCTGGTAAAACAACTCCAAAAACCCTCCTTCAGTGAAATCTTTGGGGGAATAGGCTATATTTTTGGTTTCTTTGGTATTTTGGCCTGGGCCTATTCTAAAAGAAAGTAGAAACCATGGTAATGAGGAACGTTTTAAAAAACTGCGACCCCAGGGTCAAAATCTTATTGGCCTTGGGGTTTGCCGTTATCGTGGCCCTTACCTATAGTTTTCGGGTGCTCTTCTTGGCGGCCCTTTTTGTACTAGTCTGTCTGAGTTTGAGTGGATTGTCTTTGCGGTTTGTCCTGCAACGGGTAGCCCTTGTAAATTTATTCTTGGTATTGGTTGTTTTTACCTTACCTTTTACCACGCCAGGGACCTTGTGGTTTTCCATAGGTCCGTTTAAGGTTTCCCACGCCGGGGCCTCCTTGGCCCTGCTTGTCTTTCTCAAATCAAATCTGATAGTCTTGGCCACGGTAGCCCTTTTATATTCGTCTTCTGTGTTTGAACTTGCTCATGCCCTGCATCATTTACGTGTACCAGATAAATTAGTCCAGCTCCTCTTCTTTACTTTCCGCTATTTACACTTGCTGGAACAGGAATTTTTGCACCTCAAAGAGGCCGCCCTTTTGCGAGGTTTTCGTCCCCGAACCGATTTATTTACTTACCGTACTACGGCGTATTTGGTAGGAAACCTTATTGTACGGAGCTACGATAGGTCTCAGAGGGTATATGAAGCCATGCTCTGTCGAGGTTTTCAAGGAACTTTTCCCGTGTATCATCACTTCGAAGGGCAACGGCGAGACCTTTTCTTGGCCCTTTTTGGTGGGCTTTACCTGGTTTTGATGCTTTTGGCAGGGTAAAAAATGGCACAACCCCTTTTAGAACTCAAAAATTTGGCTTTTTCTTACGGAGAAAAGGTCCTTTTTAAAGACCTTTGTCTTCGTCTTTATCCAGGGGAAAGGATGGGTCTCATGGGACCCAACGGGGCCGGAAAGACCACTCTCCTACGCCTTATAGTGGGACTCTTATCTCCGGAAGCAGGACAGATCATCTTTGAGGGAAAGCCCTGTCATACCCCGAAAGACTTTTACTATTTGCGTCGTCGTGTGGGCCTGGTGTTTCAGGATCCAGACGACCAACTTTTTTGCCCCACAGTGGCAGAAGATATAGCCTTTGGACCTCTAAACCTGGGTGTGCCCAGAGAGCAAATCCCCGGTCTCGTATCTCATGTGCTCAAAATGTTGGGCCTTGAAGGTTTTGAAGAGAGAGTGACCTATAGACTTTCTGGTGGCGAAAAACGCCTGGTGGCTTTAGGGACGGTTTTGGCCATGAAGCCCCAAGTGTTACTCCTTGATGAACCTACAGGGGATCTAGATCCCCTTAACATAGAAAAGCTTATCGATATTTTAAAGGGACTTTCGGCAGCCCAAATCATCGTCTCCCACGACGTAGAGTTTTTGAAAGAAGTGACCGATACTATTTATTGGTTGGAAAAGGGGGTACTTAGCCCTTATGAAAAAAAGACCTCTATATCGTTTTATAGGGCCTTTTAGTTTTTGCCGAGATTAGCGTTTACTTTTGATTGTAATGGTATAAACTTTCTAAAAACCTTGTGCTTAGTCGTTCTTACCTCCTCTACCCTAACCGCTGGCGCGCTTCGGCGCGCCTTTTTTTATGCTTGTTAAGAAACTGTGTTTTCGTTATAAAAGGCCAAAAGCTTCAGGGAGGTTTTCAAATATGGCCAAAGAATTTAACGTGGCTGTGGTGGGGGCTACCGGGGCTGTAGGGCGCATGATGATCAAGGTCCTTGAAGAACGGGCCTTTCCGGTGAAAAACTTACGTCTCTTTGCTTCTCCGCGTTCTCGCGGCAAGACTCTCCCTTTTAAAGGAGAAGAAATCCCCGTAGATGTACTAGAGGAACAAAAGGGCTTTTCCGGTATAGACATAGCCCTGTTTTCAGCAGGCGCCTCGCGAAGCCTGGATTACGCCCCTCGTTTTGCCGCTGATGGAGCGGTGGTGGTAGATAATTCTAGTGCCTGGCGCATGGATCCCAAAGTACCCTTGATAGTCCCGGAAGTAAACCCGCATGCCCTAGCAGGTTATAAAAACAAAGGTATTATCGCTAACCCTAATTGTTCCACCATTCAAATGGTGGTGGCCCTAAAACCCCTGCATGATTATGGCCGTCTCAAGCGCGTGGTGGTGGCCACTTACCAGGCCGTATCCGGAGGAGGGCAAAAAGCCGTTGACGAACTGATAAATCAGGTCAAGGCGTGGTGTAAAGGAGAACCGCTCCCTGAACCCAGGGTCTTTGCCCACCAAATTGCCTTTAACTGCTTGCCCCATATAGATGTCTTTTTGGAAAATGGTTATACCAAAGAAGAGATGAAAATGGTTAACGAGACTAAAAAGATCATGGAAGATCCGTCCATCGCGGTCACGGCCACAACCGTTAGGGTGCCTGTATTTTATGGGCACGCCGAGGCCGTAAACTTAGAGACCGAAAAAAAGATCACCGTGGAAAAGGCCCGCGAACTGTTGGCCGATTTTCCAGGCATAATCCTACTAGATAATCCAGAGGCCAAGGAATATCCTTTGCCCATCTACGCCGCTGGCCGCGACGAGGTGTTTGTAGGACGGGTGCGCGAAGACGAATCTATTCCCCATGGGTTAAACATCTGGGTGGTAGCTGATAACCTCCGCAAAGGGGCCGCTACCAATGCCGTACAAATAGCCGAGCTCCTGGTCCAAAAGTTTCTGTAGGTTTCTGGATGAGCCTTAAGGTAATTATCGTAGGTGCAGGAGAAGTTGGCTATCATCTGGCTGATCGTCTGGCCCTAGAAGGGCACGAAATAACCGTTATTGATACCGACGAAGAAAAAATAAAGCGTATCGAACGGCACCTTAATGTAATGCCCCTACAAGGTTCAGGGGCCTCGGCCCAAGTACTGGAACAAGCAGGCATAAAAAATACCGATCTTTTTGTAGCGGTAACTAATAGCGATGAAATAAATCTTATCGCCTGTTTATTGGCTCGGGAGTACGGAGTCCCCCGTAAAGTGGCCCGGGTACGAAGTGAAGACTATCTTTCCCCCACCTCGCCGTTGAGCGAAGAAAAGCTTGGGTTAGACCTTGTTATTAATCCAGCCAGGGTATTGGCCGAAGAGATCATACGTTTGGCCGAGATCTCGGAGGCCACTGACTGGGCCGAGTTTGCTGGAGGAAAGATCATCCTTTTGGGCTATCAAGTTAAAAAAGGGTCTTCTTTAGACGGTATTTCGCTTAACGCGCTGCGGGACCTGCGCAGCCTTTACGATTTTCTTGTGGTAGCCATTGTACGTAACGGTAACACTATTATACCAAGTGGTAGAGACCAAATTAGAGCCGGTGATAAAGTCTTTGTAATTACCAAAAAGCGTGACATCCCTGCTATAGAATACTTGTTGGGTTTTACCAGCAAAGCCCCTTCCAGGGTCTTTATCATTGGTGGTGGTCAAGTCGGTTTTCTGGTGGCCAGCCAAATGGAGGCCAAAAAAATAGACGTATTCTTGGTAGAACAAGATAAAGCACGTTGTGAAGAACTGGCCGAAAAACTACACCACACAGTGATCCTTCATTTAGATGGTCTTGATGCCCAGGAACTCTTGCGCGAGGGGATAGATCGGGCTGATTTAATTATAGCAGTAACTAATAGTGATACGGTGAATATATTAAGTACCCTTTTGGCCAAACATCACGGGGCCCAAAAGGGGATCGTGCGCATTGACCGACCAGATTTTATCCCTTTATTGAGTCCGTTGGGGATCGACGTGGCCCTAAGTCCCAGGCTGCTGGCGGCCAATCAGATCCTGCGTTTCGTCCGGCGAGGACGAATTCTCTCGGTAGCCACTTTTTTGGGTTCGGAGGCCGAGGTCTTAGAGATAGTGGTGCCTGAAAACCCCAGGTTTAGAAAAGGTCTCCGTTTATTGGATCTAGATTTCCCCAGGGGGGCCATTATAGGGGCCATCTATCGACGAGGTAAAATTATCATCCCCAAGGGGGAAACCATTTTAAGGCCTGGAGACGACCTAATCATCTTTGCCCACCAAAAGGCCCTTAGTCAGATAGAAAATCTCTTTGCCCTATGAGATTAGGAACAGTACTCTATCTTTTGGGATGGTTTTTGATTTTTTTGGCCGGGGCCTTGTGTGTCCCTCTAGTGGTAGACCTATGGTTCCAAGAAGGACAGGGTTGGGTTTATTTAGCCGCGGGGGCTATTTCTGCCGTATGCGGTATCCTACTAGTACTTTTGGTATATCCCGAAAGAGAATTGAGTTATCGTGAAGGCTTTGCCGTGGTGGTATTGGCCTGGGGGGCTGCAGGGGTATTTGGAGCACTACCTTACACATTTACCGGATCTTTAGGTTTTATAGATGCTGTGTTTGAGGCGGTCTCGGGGTTTACCACCACAGGCTCTACGGTATTTGCTCACCTTGAGGATTTACCCCGAAGCCTTCATTTCTGGCGGGCCTTGACCCAATGGCTCGGAGGCATGGGCATCATTATCCTTTCTCTGGCTGTTTTGCCCTTATTAGGCATTGGCGGAATGCAACTTTACCAGGCAGAGATGCCTGGGCCCACTAAAGACAAATTGGCCCCCCGCATTCAAGACACCGCCCGCATCCTCTGGGCTGTATATCTTTTCTTTACCGTATTAGAGGTGATCTTACTGCTATTGGGAGGCATGAATCTCTACGAAGCAGTCTGTCATGCCTTTACTACTCTTGCCACCGGGGGGTTCTCTACACGCACAGCCAGTATAACGGCTTTTAACAGCCTCTATATCGAGATAGTAATTACTATCTTTATGTTTTTAGCCGGTATTAACTTCAGTTTACATTATCATTTTTTAAAGGGTAATTTTAAGGCGTATTGGGAAAATGAAGAATTTAGATTCTATGTCCTGGTAGGGTTTATTGCGATAGCAATTTGTTTCTTATTTAACCTACTCACTAAAAATTATACTCCTTGGCCCAACCTGCGTTATACGGTGTTCCAGGTATGGTCCATAATGACCACTACAGGCTATGTTACCGCTGATTTTGATCACTGGCCTCCGGTTTGTCGATTGTTATTTTTGATCTTGATGGTGTTTGGGGGTATGGCCGGTTCTACAGGTGGTGGAGTAAAACAGGTTCGTTTTCTCCTATTTTTCAAGTTTATTCGTCTCCAATTTCGCAAACTAATTCACCCTCGTGCGGTAGAGATACTGCGCTATCAGGGCAAAAAAGTCCCTTCTTACGTGATCGAAGCTATTCTAGGATATATGGCCCTCTACTTACTAGTTTTTCTAGGGGCCAGTATGCTGTTGACTGCTCAAGGACTAGACCTGATCACTGCTATTTCCGCGGTAAGTGCTACCCTAAACAACATAGGGCCTGGGTTGGCTAAAGTAGGTCCTGTACAGCATTTTGGATGGTTACCACCTTTTAGTAAGCTCGTTCTAACCTTTTGTATGCTAGCCGGTAGGCTTGAACTCTATACAGTGATGATCCTTTTTGTCCCTGCATACTGGCAAGATTTACGGATACCATCCTTTCGGAGTATAAGAAGAAGATCTAATTAATCAACATTGGGCGTTATGGCAAACGCTATATTTTAGGGGATCTCTTGGGAGGGTAGCCTGGACCACTCCTTTTTGAAAGGTCCCCCTGTCATATTAAGTCTGCACTAATGCAAATTAACCGTTTTGTGGATTCTTCGGTCGCTTTGCTTCCTCAGAATGACAAAAGAGAGTTGGCCCTTTGAAATCGCTTCGCTCGCAAGATACTGTGGATTTTGTCAAGCCATTTGCAACTGCAACTCCTCCATCGCTTTCTTATACCTGGCAAAGGCAAATAACAGTAGCTTCCGGGCACATGCCGTCACCGCCACCTTCTTCTTCGGGGCTGGAAATACCCACGCCTTTACCGGTATCCCCTATCGCGTTACCGCTAGCCCCACTACCACCTGCGGTAAATCAGGCCTTCTATCACGAGAATAACCGCGCTTCCTTAAGCTATCTTCTGCCTCCGTCTCAAAATACACACTTGTGGTGTCAAAAAAGATCAAATCCACCCTCAGGTTGAATAAATTGGCCACTGGCTTGAAAATTTCCTTCTCAAGCCCTTCTCCCACCTCTACTAGAAAATCCATGGCCCGGTAAAAATGATAAAGCTCAAGCCCTTGCCCCTCAGGAAAGTAAACCTCCTCCTTGATCCACTGGTAGGTGGAAAGCTTTGAGTCTGGCGCAAGCGCCCTTCCGGCTACCATGGCAAAGATGGCCACTTCCACCGGT
>JALSKZ010000044.1 GCA_026988575.1 Thermodesulfobacteriales bacterium
GCTGGACGACCAGGGACAAAAGACAGAGATTTACCGAATAATACGGGAAACACATTGTAAAGGCCACTTCGAGAAGCGCCCGATATCGGTACGCGATTGGATCAAGGAACAGGGTTTAGAACCCTACCATCAGTTTAACGACCTCTTTGGAGAGATTATTTTGGCGCGTAAACAGATGGCCGACACGCCCCTGTCGGCAGATGAATTAGACGCCATCTACATAGCTTGTTACGACCTGGAACGGTTTCGCCAAAAGATAGAAAAAAAAGAAATACAAGGCCTTTGTCCGGAGGAGATAGAAAAGGCCCTCCAATCAGAACCGGCCCTCTTAAAATTAGGCCTTAGCTGGCTCAAAAAAACCGTATTTAAAAAGATTTTTTACCAAGGCTAAGGGCTGGCTTATGATTATCTTAGGGCTTGTTTTGGGGTTCGTATAGACACAGGGGTTCAGCCTCCAAATAATCTCCTGTGGCCTCATACGCCCGGGCCCTACATCCCCCACAAACTTTTATATATTCGCACCGCCCACATTTACCTTTATAGGCCTTAAAATCGCGCAAATTTTGAAATACCTCGGCATGGCGCCATATCTCAGCAAAAGTCTTCTCCCGCAACGACCCACAGTTTAGCTCCAGATATCCACAGGGCTGTATCACGCCTCGGTGTGATATAAAACAGAAACCCGTACCTGCTAAACACCCCCTTGTCACAGCATCTAGGCCAAAAGTCTCAAAGGTAACCTGTTTCCCTTCTTCCCGAGCCCTCTGGCGCAATATACGGTAATAATGAGGGGCACAAGTGGCCTTCAAATGAAACCCCTGGGGGACTTTCTCACGTTGGTCATAGAACCAATGTAACACGGCCTCGTACTTCTCTGCCGAAAGGGCCTGCTGACCCATCTCTTTTCCACGTCCCACCGGCACCAAAAGAAAGATATGGTGGGCTACCGCCCCCAGTTTCAGAGCCAAATCCAAAACCTTGGGAACTTCTTCCAGATTAACCTCGGTAACCGTGGTATTTATTTGAAAAGGGATACCGTGTTCTTTTAACAAACTAATGCCCCTTAAGGCCCCTTCAAAGGCTCCAGGCATTTTACGAAACTCGTCGTGCGCCTCAGGAGAACTGCCGTCAAGGCTAATGGAGACCCGGGCAATGCCTGTTTCGTGTATTTTTTTTGCTATTTCAGGGGTAATCAAAGTACCATTGGTGGCCAAAACAGGACGAAAACCCTCCTGAGAGGCCGCACGGGCAATATCAAATATATCTGGTCTCAAAAGGGGCTCTCCACCAGTGAGAATTATAATGGGAAAGCCTACTTCTTTTATCTCCTTCAAAATACGCAGGCATTCCTGGGTGGTAAGCTCATTTTCATAGGGCCCCCGGTCGGCCGCTGCCCGACAGTGGACACAATTCAGATTGCAATGTCTGGTAAGTTCCCAGGCAATAAGGCGAGGGGCCGGGATATCTTCTTTACGGTGAGCACTTACATCATGCTTGTTTGGGGTCATTTAACCACGCCTCCTTAAAAATTTTTTCAAATAACTACAACAGCCCTGAACTTTTTAAAAAGCCCAATCCGAGTATAATATCGCCCTTAGGATTTTTAACATAATCAAGGGGGGGCCATGACACAACTAGACCGGCGACTTTTGGAACAACTGAAAAAGCAAGTACAAGCAGAACTGGCCAAAAAAGAAATAGAATGCGTGGAATACTGGCTTCAAGAAGTACACAAAATATACGTACGGAAACACCAGACTCTCCCCGAAATTAAGGCCGAGCTTCAACAACTTATAGAGCGCATGAAAAATCGGCTCCAGGTATTACGCACAAGAGGTCTCTAGTTCCAGAGCTGTCTTACCGAGAGTTCCAAATCAAGGTGCTCCAGCCACTCGCGCAACAATAATTCTATCTCTTCGGGGGTGGCTAAGCCCAAAGCTTCCTGGGCTAAAACTTGACATTCGCGATAATAAAGCTCCCTAATCAGGGCCTTTACCTCGGGAATGGTTTGTGCATTCATACTCAATTCATTTAGTCCTAATCCTATCAAGAGGGGAACATAATAGATCTCGCCGGCCATCTCACCACACATAAAAACTTCTATCCCTGCTTCATGGCCTGCCGAAACCACCTGCTTAATAATACGCAATATGCCTGGATGCAAAGGATCATAAAGATGAGCCACGTCTTTATTGCCTCTGTCTATAGCCAGAGCGTACTGGATGAGATCGTTGGTACCAATACTGAAAAAATCTACCTCTTTGGCCAATAAATCGGCAATAGCCGCGGCCGAGGGGACTTCGATCATGACCCCAAGCTGAATATTTTCGTCAAAGGGTAAGCCTTCTCTGGTTAGTTCCTCTTGTACCTGACCCAATATCTGTTTGGCTTCAAGCAATTCTCCTAACCCAGAAATCAGAGGGAACATTATCCTCACTTTACCGAAGGCACTGGCCCGCAATATGGCCCTTAACTGGACCCGAAATATATCAAGATTCTTGAGACAAAGACGGATAGCCCTCAAGCCAAGGGCGGGATTGATCTCCTCTGGGCCCTCAAAATGGTCGGCAAATTTATCTCCTCCTAAATCAAGGGTACGAATAGTTACCGGATAGGGACGCAAACCCTCTACTACTTGGCGATAAGCGAGCAAAAGTTCCTCTTCGGTGGGCAACGTATCCCGGGTTACATATAAATACTCGGTTCGATATAGACCGACGCCTTCGGCTCCGTGCTCAAGCACTAAAGGGATTTCGTCGACTAATTCCAAGTTGGCCCGAATGGCTATGCGTCGCCCATCTTTGGTAACCGCAGGACGCTTTGCTTTATTGTACAACAGGGCCTTACGAACATGGTATCGACGCCTGCGATCTAAAAATTCTTCGATAATCTCCGAAGGGGGGTTAATCACCACCTCTCCTGAAAAACCATCTACAGCCAACAAATCTCCAGGATTGACCTGCGAAAGGATCCCTTCCACCGCTACCACAGCAGGAAACCCCAAACTGCGTGCTACTATAGCGGTGTGGGAAGTGCGACTTCCCAGCTCGGTAACAAAGGCTTTGGTGGTGCTTGCCTGCAATCTTGCCGTATCCGCCGGGGACAAATCTCTAGCTACTATTATGGCGGGCTCTGAAGGGGCTACATAGCTATCTTCTCCCTGTAAGGCCATAATCAAACGGTCAATGAGTTGCTCTAAATCGTGAATGCGTTCCCGCAAGTAAGGATCCTCAAAGGAGGCAAAAAGCCGTTTGTAGTGCTCAAATATCTGAATCAGGGCCCATTCGGTATTGACTAATCGGTTGCGAATTAATTTTTCCGTCTCCCGGAGGAGCACAGGATCACGAAGCATCAATAAGTGGGCGTCTATAATAGAAAGGGCCTGGGGCATACCTTCTGGAATGTGTAGTTTTACCTCTTTTAGCTCCCTGGCCGTAAGCTCAAGGGCCCGATGAAAACGGGCCATCTCGTCATCTACGTCTTGAGGGCGTATAAAACGCCGGGCAATTTTTAGACGACCTGCCAACAATACATAGGCTGGACCTATAGCTACACCTGGCGAAACCCCAATCCCCTTAAGTCTTTTCATCTTCACTAAAGGTTATCTTTATTTTGTAGTAAAGAGGCTATTGCCTCTACGGCCTCTTGCGCTTCCTGCCCTTCGGCTAGAATCTCTACCTCTGCTCCTTTGGCACAAGCAAGAGACAAAACATCTAAGATGCTGGCCGCTTCTACCGTCCTACCTGCTTTTTTTAAGTAGATTCTGGCCTTATAACTTTGGGCCAATTTAGCAAGTTTAGCCGCTGGTCGAGCGTGGAGTCCTAATTCGTTAAGGATAACAACAGTCTTTGAAGCTTTCAACGAACGATTTCTCCCGCCCTGATTTTACTAGATTTAAAGACTTTTTCTCCCACTGCGGGATAGATAGTTACGCCTGAAGCAACGTGAATTTCTGCAGGGATTTGGGCCTGTCGACCGATGAGTATGGGTTCTTCCTCTCCGATTAAAGTGGCCCTGGCCCCAATATTTACCTCGGTATCACTAATAACTCTTTCCAAACGGACTTCAGGCCCCACTTTAGTATCGAAAAGGAGGATAGAATCTTTCACCACGGCCCCCGGGCCTATGTGTACCCCAGGGAAAATAACCGAACGAACAATTTCGCCCTCAATCCGGGAACCATTATAGAACAGGCTATCACATATACGGGCCTTCTGGCCAATAATCGTTGGCCCTCTATCTCTGATATAACGATGATTCAAGTTGGTACACACTTTCCACCGGCGCAGATCTAGTTTTGGGTTGGGCCCTAATAAATGCATATGGGTAGACCAATATTCTTCAATAGTGCGTGTGTAACCCCAGTAACCTCGGTGAACAAAACCGTAGACCCGCCACAGGCCTAACATTTTGGGGATGATATCCCGGCCGAATTCGTGAGAACTTTCCCGGGCATTGGTTTCCAAAACTTCTTCTAATACTTCGGTACGGAATACATAAATGGTTAGAGAAGCCAAGTTAGAAACCGGTGGTTTGGCCTTTTCTTTGTAGTCCAGAAGACGCCCCCCAAAGGGATTATCTTCGGCCAGCACTCCCTGCCCAAAACGGTGGGCTGTATCTTGAGATACAGGGACAAAGGCCACGGTGAGATCGGCCTTTTGGCTACGGTGAAACTCTAACAGCGTACGATAATCCATGTTATATACATGGTCACCAGACAGAATGAGCACTTCCTTGGGACGCCAACGGCGGATGAATTCCAGATTTTGGTAAACGGCATCTGCGGTACCTTTATACCAATCAGAGGCCTCACGTCCTTGAAACGGGGGTAAGATAAAAAGTCCCCTTCGACGACCTACCATATCCCATGAAGCCCCGTTTTCGAGATGGTTAATCAAAGAATAAGAGCGGTACTGCGAAAGGACGCCGGTCAACCAAATGCCCGAACGCATGAGATTAGTGAGGGGGAAGTCTATTACCCTGTAGAGCCCTCCGAAAGGGACCGCTGCCTTGGGCCTAAAGAAAGTCAAGACCGAAAGCTCATCAACACGCCCACCCGCCAAAATCATAGCCACCACGGGAACCCTCAAGGACTTCACTCCTTGTCCCTCCCCCCACTTAAATCCTTTTTTTCTATAGAAGCCTCTTCCTCTTGGGAAGGGGAGGCTTCCGGAAGAGTACTTTCGTCCTTAGAACCACCACCTTGCTGGTCTATTTCTTCTCGAGCACTTTCTATTAACTCGTCGAAATCATCTCCCAACTCTGATCCGAATTCAGCGCCCATACGATCTAGTAGGCGAAACATCCCTTGGGGATCATCTTCTCCTACATGTCCCCAAAGGGCAGGATCGGTCAGGCGTTCTAAACGCGTCTCCATGGAAAGGCGCACCCGCACCCTGGATATAAGTTTTTTTAATCTCTTAGCGCCGCAATATTTACAATAGGGCTCAAAACTCGCCCTGTTAAGGACAAGATGATCACTTACGCGACCACATTCTAGACATAGATATTCATAAATGGGCATTTCCCCTCACTTCCGAAAATGTCTTTCTAATAAGCGCAATAAAGTGCGCGTGGTAAATCCTTGGGGTCCCAGCGAAATATTCTCTAAGGGGACCTCTGCACGGGCTTTTTCTCTATGCCCACCGGCAAAGCCTAGGGGACCAAAAACCCTTTGGGCTAGTTTTCCTGCATCTTTGCGATATCCATCGCATCGAATGATTACCACCAGACGATCCCGGTATTCGCCAGAGATAAACACCCACCCTATATCATGGACATGATTCAAAAAGTCGGCAATGATGACCAAAATATCCGGATTGGGGACCCGACCCACATGGGCCAAAAGTCTATTCTTGCGCACCCTTATCTCCTCAAAGGCCTTTCGAAAATATTTTAATTCAGAACGGCGAATATCAGAGGCCTCAATTTTGTGGAGGAGATGTCTGTTCATGCGCTTAAATAGATATTGAAAACAGAGAACGTCTTGAATGGTACATTCTTTTTCAAAATTATTGGTGTCGGTCTTAATACCGTAGATAAGGGCCGTCGATAAAGCCACAGAGGGCTTAATTTTGAGAGAACGCATATATTCGGTAAAAATAGAAGAAACAGCCCCATATTCAGGGCGAATGTCTACAAAAGGGGCCGCCCAACCCGTAGTAAGGGGATGATGATCTACCACCACGTCGTACTGAAATTGCATAAAGTCTGGATTATGGGGAGGCTGAGAATCTATCAGGATTTTTTTGTTGTATTCGGAAGCCTTGACCTGGCGTAGCTTTACCAAAGGGATCTTGAGCAACTGCATCATGGCCACATTATTGACCCGCCTAATCTCGTTAACGTGGGCTATAGTAACTTCCGAGACCCGGTGACGGATAAGACGTTTCATGGCCAAGGCACTGGCCATGGCGTCGGGATCGGCCCAAATCAAAATCAGGACACGATCATCTTTTTTAAAACTTGTGACCAAAGTGCGCGCTCGTTCTCTGTTAGACTTAAAGCGCGTGATCTTAGGGGCTACTTTTACCTCTTGGCCGTTTTTGTCAGTATGGTTCTCTTCTTTTTGGTTTTTGTTAGGAGATTCGGTTTTAACAGGCATAGTTTTCATAGATTAAAAAAGGCCTTACTTTTTCACAAAATTCTCGAATTCCCTTTTCACAAAGTATAGTCAATTCTTCAGGCTCTACCTGAGATTCCAGGGCTTCCCGAAGGGAACTGTTACCCACTATAACGTCAAATGGCCAATGGTGCCACGTAAACTCATAAGGTGGTCTACGCCAAGAGAATTCTTCATGCAAGGCCAAAATTTCTCTCAGGAGGCACAAGGTAGTCAACACGGGTCTATACTCTCGCCATCGGCGCACTTGCAGGTAAAAACCAAAGCAAGACTTGCCCTGCCATTTATCAAAGGTGGGTTCAAAGGCCAGGGCCTGCCACCAAATAATATCCCGCATGGGAAGCCTGGAAGATAATTCCTTAATACGCAAATACGGCGCACCAAAAATCAAAAATGGAGACGTGGTGCCGCGCCCTTCAGAAAGATTGGTTCCCTCTAACAACACTTGCCCAGGATAAACCAGGGCCGAAAAAAAGTCGGGAAGATTCGGAGAAGGTTTTATCCACGGCAAACCGGTTTCTATAAAATATTCTCCAGCCCAGCCTTCCACAGGCACAACCCGCAACTCCACGTCCAACGCGAGTTGGGCACAAAAAAAACGCGCCAATTCTCCCATCGTAAGCCCATGCCGCAAGGGCAAAGGGAATAGCCCTACAAAAGAAAAAAAATCTTCCTCAAGCATGGGGCCTTCTACCACTCTGCCCAAGGGATTGGGACGATCTAATATTACCACTTCTGTCCCTGTCTGGGCACAGGCCTTTAAAGTCAACAAAAGCGTCCATATGTAAGTATATACCCGACACCCCATATCCTGGAGATCCACTAATAATACGTCGATTTGTTCTAAATGTTCTGGTGTTGGGGCCAGTCGGGGGCCGTATAAGCTGATCACCGGCAGCCCTGTAAAAGGATCACTCGTATCCCCCGAGGGAATCATATTGGCCTGCTTATCTCCAAAGAGACCGTGTTGCGGGGCCAAAAGGAGCACTAGCTCCTTTGGCAAAAGACGTTTAAGAACTATCCTTACGTGTTCTCCCCACGGCAAAAGAGAAGCCTGATGACACAAAAACCCTATACGACGGCTCCTAAGCCACCCAGGGATAGAACTCAAAAGGATAGAGGCTCCTATTCTCAAACCCATATCAGGATAACATAAAAAAAGCCGCCCTAGAGAAAAGGGCGGCCTCATTAAGTCAGCGGGGGTGGTGTTAGTCGATTTCTGGTGGAGGTAGAAATTCTGATTCTTTAGCAGCCATCTCTTTAATTTCGTCTATCTTGGCCAATACGCCTTCTACTACCTCAGGGCCAAGAGACTTCTTTTCGGCTACCTGGTTAAATAGTTCCCGCATAAAGGCCACCGGCACGTCGGTGATAGCCCCACGGGAGTCTACGCGGGCTGTTTCAAATTCTTTTAATATACGGTCTTTCAATTCTTCTGATACCTCTACATTGAGACAACGAAGCTCCCCACCGAACATATATTGAATCTTATCTTCCAGTTCGGTGCCCTTTATTTTTTCCAAACGTTTGTCATCTAGAAGAACTACCATGAAATAGGCCATTTTTTAACCTCCTCCAAAGGGTTTAATACGTTTATAGGTCCTCGAGATCGACCTCGAGTTCTTTTTCCTTGTTGATTACGTACTTTTCATTACAGAACGGATAACCAAAGTGTTTCCACCACTTGACGATCACTTTGTAGACTTCCGGACGCATGATGATGGACGGGGGCTGTACACCTTCGGCCACCATACCGCGCAAAAAGCTTCCAGAAAGCTTTTCGCGTTTGTGCCCGCAAGTTTCACTGTAAGCCATTTCTTTACAAGTGGGGCAGTAAGAAAATTCGCGCATATTCTGAGGACGAATCTCTAACCCATAGGGAACATCAGTGGGGGGTGCAGGAAAGCCATAGCTGGGAATCCCCTTGGTCCAAAGAATCTGTGTGGCCCATTTGTCATAATATTCACCCACCGCTGCGTGGTCACGACCAAACATGTGGTGAGTGCATCCCATATTTTGTCTGATAATACCGTGTAACAAAGATTCCAAAGGATTACCGTAGCGCATATCCCAAAGCACTATGGTGGGCAAATGCCGCTCTGGCTTTATATAGCCACCCAAGTTAACGGCCTCGTGGCCTTCTACAATGGCTTCATCAGGATAGTCACCACGGCGCTTAACACCGATTACCGCGTTGACCAATATGCCGTGGCAAGGTTCTACGTCACCAGTAAAAGCAGCACACTTCATCAAAAATTCGTGACCCACGTGGGGGACGTTTCTGGTCTGGTGGTTTATCACCGTACGCCATCCACGCCGGTCGAACTCTTCACGACACTTGCGCGGAGGGAACCAAAAACGGTCAAACGGCGGCTTAAACTTAGGTTCGTTAATAATGGTGTATTTACCGGCCAAAACTATGGGTTGAAGACTACGATAAATTACCCAACCCGGGTGTTTCTTGTTAAAAGGTTCTTTTACTACCTCTGGATTGTCTTCAGGAGTCCCAAAGGTCTTATGGGCCAACTCTTCTGGATTATCGATTTCCCAAACCTCTTCGATATCAAGGATAGCAAAAGGTTTGCCTTTTAGAGTTAGAACCAAACGATCGCCAGCACCTACCCCTAACTTTTGATAATCTTCTTTGCTAATGTCAAAAACCAGGGGATAGGGGAAGATCCACTCGTTTAAGAGACGACGCTCCTTTAAGATGCGTTCGACTTCGGCCTGTTTCATAGACCCTTCGACAGGGCTGAAAAAGCCATAACAAATAGACATAATTTCACGATACACATTACGTACGGGAACGCCGGTCTCATAGTGCAACGTAGGCTTGATCTCGTAAGAGGGGCAGCCTTTGATCATCTTCTTGGCCGCTTCCTTATCTCGGATTACCCTCTCTACAAGCCTGCCCCCATGAGGCAATGGGCGTTCAATGATGAATTTCGACATCGGACACCTCCTTAATAATTTATAAAATTCAGGCATACCTGATAGGCACACTACATTCGCTCTGCTTTTATAATCTCCCTTGGCCTTATTTTGAAATGCGGTAAGATTGTTTCTGGCGTAATAATTAGAAATTATAGCAGGATAAACACTACTTTTTCCTATATTTGGCGTTAAGCATGCGTATATAGCTTTTTGTATATTAATCCATCATAAAATGATATTTACACGCGTAATTTTATTAAATTATTTGTATTAACGAGTTAAAAGCTAAAAAAGATATGTGTCATAAAAAGCGGTTTATTTTGATAGGCCCTTCCCATTAAAAATCTGTTGAGCTATTCTTGCATAGATTCTTTGTCGGAGGCCGTTTTATGAAGATTATGGCAGATTCTATTCCCACCGAAGCAGAAGGAGTGAAGGTCTTACTGGGCGAACCTGTACACCGCGATTTTTTCTATCTCTATCAGGGCAACATTATTTATTCGGAAGGAGGGGCTCAAACTATATACGTAATGGATCACGCCTTTTGGGGGCGCATCCTCTTTCTAAACGGCACCCTCCAGTTTACCACCCGAGACGAATTCATCTATCACGAAGCCTTGGTGCACATCCCTGTTCAAATAACCAAGCCCAAAGGCATTAAAAAAGTCCTAATATGTGGTGGTGGCGACTTTGGCGCTGCTAGAGAACTCTTGCGTTACAGAGATATAGAAAAGGTAATCATCGCCGATATTGACCCTAAAGTACCGGAGATCGTCCGTAAATATTTCCCGGAGCTCGTTCCACCACAAGATCCTCGCTTAGATCTTCTCATTACCGACGCCTTTAAATTCGTGCAAAACCTGGCCGAAAAGGGAGAAAAAGACTTTGATTTAGTAATAATTGACTCCACCGATCCGGACATACCCTCAGGAGAATTTGTACTGGAGCTCTCCCATTCGCTGTTTAGCCCGGAGTTTCACCAACTCTTAAGAGAGATTGCCCCCAACGGGCTAATCGTCCAACAAGCGGCCACCCCCTTTACTATGAAAAACGTCTTAGACTGGACCTTCAAAACCTTTGTCCAGGTATATGGGAAAGGAGAGGTCTTTTGTTATCGCGCTGACATCCCCTCTTTTGGGGGAGATAACGCCTATGTCTTACGTTGCCCCCAACCTGACCCCTGGAGTCCTAAACGAGAAGAACCCGCGGGGGTAAAATATTACACCCACCACGTACATCGTGCTTCTTTCGCCTTACCCAAATTTTGGTCGGAGGTTATAGGTTAAACATGCGTGTATTAGGGATCTTAGGTTCACCACGTCCCTTTGGCGGTAGTAGTCAATTGTTGCGTTGTGCCCTATTGGGAGCCCAAGAAGAAGGTCTGGAAACAGCCCTCTTTAGTGTGTATGGTGGTGAAATAAGACCCTGTCAGGGCTGTATCCAGGATGAAGAGCCTAACTGTAAGTATCCGTGTATCTTTGAGGATTATGGAAAAAAGTTGATCACCGAGATCTATCATGCAGAAGCAATTATCTTTGCCACCCCCATCTACTGGTATGGCCCCTCGGGGCAGTTGAAAAACCTTATAGACCGTCTAACTTGTTTAGAAAACATGGTAGCTTACGGAGAGCCCAGTTATATGGAAGGCAAGGTGGTGGGTATTATTACGGTGGGAGCCGATGCTGGACTCACTTTGACCGGGGGTTATTTACTCACCGCCTTAAATGCCATGGGGGCCATAATCCCTCCCTGGGCCCACGCGTATTCGCGCAGGGCCGATCACGCCCTGGAGGATTCTCGTGCCGTAATGGACGCCATTAACGTAGGATTATTGGTTGCCGGCTTAGCCAAAATCCTTAGAGGCCAAAAGGGCACCATATCCTATAGAGATGATGCTAACCTGAGAGAACGTATTCGCCTCAAAATTCTAAAAGAAAAAGAGGAATTCGAGGCCCAACATGACCAAAAATAAAGATCAAAATCCGGTCCTTGACGCCATATATAGACGTCGCAGTGTTCGGCAGTTTACAGCCGACCCGGTAGACGAAAAAACCGTCTTAGAAATCATTCGTGCCGGCACGTGGGCCCCTTCGGGACTGAACAACCAACCGTGGCGTTTTGTGATCATTCGTAGTCCTGAAAAAAGAGCAGCCTTAGCTGACCTGACAAAATACGGCGAAATTATTCGTCAGGCCCCGGTAGTTATCGCGGTGTTTATAGATAAAGAGGCCATGTATCACGAGGTCAAAGATCATCAAGCCATTGGCGCCTGCATTCAAAACATGCTCCTGGCCATCTACTCTCTGGGGCTTGGGGGCGTATGGCTTGGAGAAATCTTAAAAAATGCCCAAAAAGTACGAGAGCTCTTGGAATTGCCTGAAAATTTAGAACTTATGGCGGTGGTAGCGCTGGGACACCCAGCCCATAGAAAACAGGTATCCTCCCGCAAACCTTTAGACGACGTTATTTTAAAGGTGTTTTGATCATGCGGCTCTGGATACTCATAGTGGGTTTGATCTTCTATACGGCCACCTTTGCCTGGGCAGGGCCCCAAATTTCTAACTTGGAAGTCCATAAAAAAAACGGCTATCTCCTGATGAATTGTCAACTAGGAGGCGATATCCCTTATAAATACTTAGATGAAACCCTAAAACACGGGATCTCCCTGCGGGTTACTTTTTACATCGTTCTGACGAGAATACGCACCCTTTTGCGGGATCAAGTAATCCTGGAAGAACAAGTCAATAGATTGATTTACTACCAAGCCGTTAAAAACGATTATTTGATTCAATATGTAGGAGCAACCATACCACCTCAAAATTTTTCCTCTCTAAAAGAGGCCTTAACCAGGGCCACTACCTTAAAGAATCTCCCCCTACTTCCCTTAAGCCAGCTCTCACCTTCTCCTTACCGTATAAAGGTAAAAGTGGTCCTGAGCAAAGAAGTAAGTATTCCTTTCCCCTTTACCATTCCCCTCCGGTTACTACACTTCTTGTTTGGAAGCGGTAAAATAGAATCAAATTGGGGGAGTTTGGATTTTAGGCTATAGATTCTAAAAAATGTCAGATATACAAAGGGAACAGCGTAAACGAAAAAGAGAAATCTTAATCATTATTGCTGCTATCTCTTTATTGGGAATACTTACTCTAGTAGAAGTAAGAATCTTTAAAGTAGTTCCTCCAGAAGAAGCAAATTTGGTCGTATATGGTCTCTTACACCTTAACGCTATTCTCCTATTATTAGTAGCTTATTTGGTAATACGTAACGTATTAAAATTGTTTTTTGATCGGCAAAAGGGACGCTTAGCTGAAAAGTTACGTACCAGAATAGCTGTTGCTTTTCTCTTCCTTTCTTTAGTACCTACGATTTTTTTGTTTCTTATTTCCTTTAAATTCATTGATACTAGCTTAGAATATTGGTTTAGCTCTAATTTAGATCGAAAATTACAAGAAGCCTTATTTGAAGCTCAAAATTTTTATCAAGAAAAAGAACAGGAACTTACCAACAAAGGACAAATTTTTATAAAAAACTATTTGTCTAAAACTAAGTATTTAAACAAATACAATATATATCAATGGCGTAAACGCCTAGGACTTGATAGCCTGGAAATATTTAATACATCTGGGAAATTACTAATAGCATCCTATAAAGGTAAAGAGAATTGGCCTAATCATATAAACTCTTCTACTATTAATTATATCATTAAAGCTAAAGAACCTCTAGCGCGCAGCATCCGCCTCAGAGACAAAGTGTTACTGAGAGTATTTTTAATTACACCTTACAAAGAAAAACAGTTAATAGTAGCTACTGGCCTTTTTTTAGACCCAGGCCTAGAAAAACTCCTGCGAGATGTCGGAAAGGGAGTAGAAACTTATCGACAACTAAAATTTTTCAAAGAACCACTAAAAATTTCTTTAATTCTAATCCTTTTATTAGTAACTTTACTAACCCTATTCGTGGCCATTTGGTTTGGTATGCGTTTTTCTAAACGTTTGACCGAGCCTGTACAGGCCTTAGCCGAAGCAACCGAACAAATTGCTACCGGCAATTTTAATGTCGATCTGCCTCCAGAAAGTCCGGATGAAGTCGGACGTCTAGTTAGATCTTTTAAAAATATGACAAAAGAATTACGTGAATATAGAGACAAAGTTGAACAAACTACCTCGGCTCTCAACCAAGCTTATCAAGAATTAAGAAAGCGCACTTTTTATTTAGAAACAGTTTTGGCTAATATCACTGCTGGTGTAGTAGCATTAGACGACCATTGGCGTATTACTCTCATAAACCGTATCGCTGCCAAACTATTTGGTGCCCCTCAACATAGGCTTTTAGGACGCCACATGAAAGAAGTCTTACCCCCCAAATACCATCATCAGGCAGAAGAGCTTCTTAAAAGAGTTAAACAGCACCCTCATCGTATAGTTCAACACATAGTAACAGTTCCAATAAAAGGCGAACCTAAAACTTTATCCATAACAGTCACTCTATTAGAACCTGATCAAGGTAAACCATTGGGCTATCTATGTCTATTTGAAGACATAACGGAAAAAGAAAAAATTCAACGCTTAGCAGCATGGCGCGAGGTGGCAAGGCGTATTGCTCACGAAGTAAAAAACCCTCTAACCCCCATACAATTGTCTGCTCAAAGATTAAGACGTCGCTTTATAGACAAGCTAAATGCAGAAGAACGCGCTATCCTTGAGCGTTGCACTACCACTATAGAAAATCAAGTTGAAGAATTAAAACATCTAGTAAATGAATTTTCTAACTTTGCACGACTTCCAGTACTAAATTTACAAATTAACAATATTGAAGAGGTAATTAGAGAAGTAGTTAATCTATATAGAGAAGGACACCCGGAAGTAAAATTTTCTATTTATACAAGCGGTTCTGTCATGTGTCGTTTTGACCGCGAACAGATGAAAAGGGTATTTCTAAATCTCTTTGATAATGCTATTAGAGTAATGCAGGGTAAAGGAGAAATTATTATAAACTGCTATAATGTTAATCAACACCTTCGCATAGAAGTAAGTGATACAGGGCCTGGAATCCCTGGTGAAATACGAAATCGTCTTTTTGAACCATATTTCTCCCGAGAGGGAGGAAGTGGATTAGGTCTTGCAATAGTCCACTCCATTATACGCGAACACAAAGGGAAAATTTACGTAGGCGAGGCATCCCAGGGAGCGAAGTTCGTGATAGAGTTATCACAGGAGCCCTGATTATGTCCCAGAAAATTTTGATTATAGACGACGAAACAAGCATACTTGAAAGTTTAGCGGATATATTGCAAGACGAAGGCTACCGAGTAATAACGGCTACCTCTGCCGAAGAGGCTTCCTCTATATTGACCGAAGAGACGCCAGACCTTGTTATATTAGATGTTTGGCTCCCCCATAAAGACGGAATAGAGTTCCTAAGAGACCTAAAACAAGAATTTCCCGCCCTCCCGGTCATAATCATTTCCGGCCACGGCACAGTAGAGATTGCGGTAGAGGCCATAAAATTAGGAGCCTTTGACTTTTTAGAAAAACCCCTTTCCTACGATCGCGTAGTAGTTACGGTAGCCAACGCCTTAAAATTCCGTGCTCTAGAAGAAGAAAATTTGCGCTTAAGGGCCCGCATCACAGGAAAAGGCCTTTCGGGAAACAGCCCGGCTATACAGCGGGTTAAAGAAGAAATAGAGCGTGTAGCCCCCACAGATGCCACCGTACTTATTATGGGAGAATCAGGGGTTGGCAAAGAAGTAGCAGCAAGGATGCTCCATGATCTATCTCATCGTCGAGGAGGACCCTTCATCGAGGTCAATTGTGCCGCCATACCTGATGAACTCATTGAAAGCGAGCTATTTGGACACGAAAAAGGGGCCTTCACCGGAGCCAACAG
>JALSKZ010000045.1 GCA_026988575.1 Thermodesulfobacteriales bacterium
TACACTCTCTGAGATCACTTCGCTCGAGACAGAGATTGCTGCGCTTACTCCATTAGCTCGTAATGACTAGTGTAATAGGAGTCCGCGCGCCATGCCCCTCTGTCTGGTCATCGCAAGGCAAACCAACGACCTGCCGTGGCCATCCCATGGGTAGGTAATAACATGGATCACAAAAATATCGTAGAACCAGGACACGATTTAGCAGAAAAACATAAAGATCCTTTTATAAATTTATTACATCGCATTATTAGGGCAGCAGTAAAAGTATTGGCTGCGTTAATGGTCATAGTAATAGTGTGGGGAATTGGCGATGTAATATATGTTTTGTACCAACGTCTCACCTCACCTCCCTTCCTTTTATTAAGTATTAGTGATATTTTAGCCACCTTTGGTGCCTTTCTTGCTGTACTTATAGCTATAGAAATTTTCATTAACATATCAATGTATTTAAAAACTGATGTCATACCTGTTCGGTTAGTAGTAGCTACCGCCTTAATGGCTATTGCACGAAAAGTAATTATTTTCGACTTCGAAAAGATAACCCCGCCCTTTGTTTTAGCAACTGCAGCAGTAGTTTTTGCCTTGGGTATCACTTATTGGCTCATAACAAAAAAGAGTTGAAAGACCATTTTATCGTCTGAACAAACTTGCTATTTTTAAACCGCTTAAAGGTTTACTTGTTGAAAGAACATCTCCCCGTCTATAAAAGCTTGTTGTCCTATTAAAAGGGGGTAATTTTGTATAGTATGTCCGCAGGGCAACGAGGCCAAGACCGGTCCCTGGAAAATAGACAGCACTATTTCTCGAAGACGTTTGGGGTCTACACCGATAAAGCTACCCAAGACCATACCTTTTACTCCTTTGAGTTTTCCCGAAAGATAAAGTTGGGTAAACAGGCGGTCTACACGATAAGTGCTTTCGTTTACTTCTTCTAAAAAGAGGATTTTGCCGCTAAGCTCCGGGAACCACGGAGTCCCCAAAAGGCTCATCAGGGAGACCAAGTTGCCGCCTACTAAAGGTCCTTTAGCCTTCCCCAGTCGCCATGGCGTACCGCCTAAACGTATCTCTTGATGCTGCCACAGCACTGCCCGGAGGGAGGCCAAGGCCCCCAGACTTGTATCCATAAGGGAAGCAATTACTGGGGCGTGTAAACAAGGAAGGCCCCACTTTAAGGCAAAGTAATTCAATAAGATAGACACGTCGCTAAAACCAATCACCCAACAGGCCGTTTTAGGAGGGCCGGGGGCGTTTTCCAAAAAGGGTAAGAGGCGCACAGAGCCGTAGCCACCTCTGGCGGCCCAGAGTATATCGTAGGTACCTGAAAGGAGCCTTTCGAGCAAAAAACCGGCCCTAAAGGCGTCTTTACCAGCCAAATAGTGATGTTTAAAAAAAATACCGGGCGATAAGTCATAAAAAAGCCCCCAGGCCTCAAGGCAGCGCAGACCTTTAGCCAGTCGTGACCAAGTCACGGCCCCAGAAGGGGCAAAAACAGCCACACGACTGCCTCTTCTAATACGTGGGGGAGGTAAAATTTTGTTTATGTCGGCAGCGTTCATAAAAGATGTTAAGCCCTTTTAAGGTCAAATAGGGTTCTATGCGTTCTATGGTGAGACTTATTTGGGCCATTAACGGAGCAAGCCCTCCGGTGGCAATAATGCGTGGTTTTTCAGGAAATTCAGCCGCCAGTCTGGAGACCATTCCGTCAGTCAGGGCAGCAAATCCATACAATAAACCACTCTTTAAGGCCGCAAAGGTATCACGCCCTATAACTTCCTCTGGAGGGGAGCTAAGTTCAATGCGTGGTAGCATGGAAGTCTTCCGAAACAGGTTCTCCGCAGCTGACAAAATCCCCGGGGCAATGGCCCCTCCCAAATAAGCCCCTTTGGCCGAGACACAATCAAAGGTGGTAGCGGTACCGTAATCTACGATGATAAGAGGTTGACGATATCTATGCCAGGCCGCCAGGGCGTTTAAAACGCGGTCTATCCCTACTTCTGAGGGGTAACGCAACTCAATGGGAATGCCCAAGTCCAAGGGTTTGGCCACGCAAAATTCCTTGTTAAGCCTGGCGGCAAATTCTTGCCATACGATCAAAAGGGGAGGAACCACGGAAGCCACTACCAGGGCCTTGATGGCCCCTAACTCAAGACCATCTAGGTGCAATAAGCCGTTTAACAACACACGCAATTCATCGGCGGTGATATCGATCTCGGTACGAAAACGGTAAGTCTTAAGGAGATTTTGCCCTTCAAAGACACCACATACCGTATTGCTGTTGCCTATGTCGGCTACCAAAATCATCTTCTCCTCCCTGCCACGTAAAGTACCCAACCACCTTCTTCTTCACGGTGTATTACTTGGGCATAGGGCTTTAGAGCTTCTTTTAATTCCTTTTCCATAGAAGGTACAAAACCAGAAAAAATATAAAATCTATTTTGCCAAAAAGAGGGCAATCCAAATAAGTCCAAAAGGAGGCCCTTAAAGAGATTAGCCACTACTACCTCTGCCCGGTAAGGAACAAGAGAGAGTACATTGGCCCGCTGCACCTGGGCCTTTGATTCCAGATGATTGAGCCGTAAATTTTTTTGGGTAAGCTCTACACAAAGGGGATTAATATCTATTGCTAATACTTGGGCTCCCAATTTAGCGGCCAACAAAGAGATAAGCCCTGATCCACAACCCAGATCAGCCACTTGCCCAAAAGGGCCTTCTTGTTGCCATAACTGATAAAGGGCCTTTAAGCACAATCTGGAAGAAGGATGGGTACCTGAACCAAAGACCACTCCTGGGTCAAAATAAAAATCTGCTTCTCCTTCGTACCACTGGGGGGCCCACTTGAAAGGGCCTATCTTAAAGGGAGTTATCTGGCGTCCCTCTCCCCACTTTTCGTACGGGACACAGGTGGCAAGCTCTAACTTAAGTCCTTTCTTGGCCAATAGACGAGCCACCAGATCGTCTTTGGCCCGGTGAAAAAAAAGCACACTAAGGTCTTCTTCTTCCCAATAACCGATGAAATCTTCATCGTCTAAGTGATGAAATTCTTGGTCTATACCGTCTATGGCGTATAAATATAATTTTTCGTAACGTGTGTATTTACCTCGTAACACGGCAAAAACGCTCCTTTTGCTGGCGGTAAAACTCAAGACGGGGATAAAAGTCAGGGGCATCCCGCGCCCGCGACAAAGCTAGAGTCTCGTAAAGGCAGGCCCGATTAGTATCTCCCAGGACGAACCACCCCTCGGCTAGGGTGTCCAGATAAGTAGCCAAAGGAGAGGCCATAACCGCCTTGATCGCCAGGTGTACAGCCCTTTTCGGATCATAAAAGGCCCTTTCTTTTGTTTTTATCAAAAGCCAGGCCAGGTTATTTAATACTTGAGGATTACGGGGGGCCAACTTCCGGGCCTTTTCGTAATAACCAATGGCCTCGACTTCTCTACCCTGTTCCAGCGCGATCTCGGCCAGAAGTAGCAAATCATCTACGTTGGGAAAAATTTTGACCCGTTCTAAAACTTCTGCCTTCCAGTAGTTTAAATTAGCAGCGCGTTCTAATCTTTGGCGGGGAGCATACCAGGCCCAAAGAGTAAGGATAAAAACAATGGCTAAATAAGAAACCAAAAGTAGACGCACCTTAAAATGGTGCCTTTTGATTAGAACAGGATTGGCCGTGGCCGCACGTAAAAACTCTATACGTTCGGCAATACTACCGTGGTGCCAACTAGGTAACCGCTCTGTACGACCTGATAACGCGGCTATCTTTTGCAAGGAACGAATTAAACCTTCGGCCGTGCCTAGACTTTCCAAACAATATAGGTCAGCCTGCCTCTCAAAATTGCGTAAGTATATACCAAAAAGTATACGGAAGTAAAAGAATATCAAAACCAACATAAAAATGCTTAAGACAATCTCGGGCACATAAGAAAGATCAAAGGTTAATAAGTCACCCGTAAGGGGAAAATAAGCCCAAAAAGCAAGATATATCAGGGGCAATAGCGCATAAGTAAGTACGGCAAAACTCAAGAAAAACAACAACAGCCACCACATATGACGGCGTTTTAGATGCCCGACCTCGTGGGCCACCACGGAAAGGACCTCTGGTTCTTCAAGGGCGGCCAAAAGCCCTGGCGTAAGAAGTAGATAACGAAAACGTCTAAAAAGGCCTATCACCCCCGCGGTAATAAGCCTCCCCTCAAAGGCCCCCCAAAGGAGAATTTCCCGTACCCTTGTCCCTTGTGACTCAAGATAGTCTTGAATGAGATTCCGCAAATGACTTTCCGGCAAAGGAATACACTGCCACACCCTTACCGAAATAGGTGGTACCATTACCACCAGGCTGAGGACAAAAACCAATATATAGAACAATTCAATTTGTTCTTGATAGGGAGCGAAAAGGTCTTGACCCCAGAAGTTTAAGGTGCCTTCCAGAAGGGCATTTACTAAGAGCCAGGGGACCAAAAAAGGTAAAAGTAGTCGCAAATGGGCCATTACATATTGAAAAGTGGATATCTTGGTCAAAGAGGCCCGGGTTTCGTAAAAGGCAGAAACCGTCCAGAGGACGATAAGATACTGTAAAAAAAGTAAGAGCCCCAAAAAATCTCGTAGAAAAGGCCACCCCGTAGGTAAAAAAAGACCTACTAAGGCTGGAAAGTCTAAGGCAAAGACATCTATCGCAAAAAATAAAAAAGCTATTATTTTTAGATAGGACTGACGCCTCAAAAACGAGGCAGGCGTTACGGTCTTACGTAAAAAAACTACCGCAAGGCCTACAAAAACTAACTCTTTTAGGCACCAGAGTAATAAAATCTCCAGCGGAGAGAGATAAAGCCCTTCTGAGGGCCAACTTCCAAAAAACACCAAGGCCAGCAATAGGTAAATTATATCGGTGTAAAACACAAAGAGGCATTATAATCAGAAGGAGAAAAACCTCCAGCTAAAGAAGCTGCCCCCAGGCCTCTTTAATGCCTTCCTTAATGAGCACGAGATGGTCTTGCACGGCTTGATAAAGGTCTTCATTGAGTCCTAACCGCTTGAGAATGGGGCTAGGGTCATCTAAAGGACCCACAGGTAGGTTGCCAATACCCATTTGGTGAGCAGTCAAATCGGCCAGTTTTATAAGGGCTGGCTCAAATAAGAAGTGTCCCTTATGAAAGGGATGATGGTGATAACGGGCTACGATAGAAAAGATCTCGGGGAGTTCCCAACGCTTTAAAAGCCAACGCCCGACCCAGGTATGGGCCAAACCGGCCTCTTTTTCTTCGGTGAGTAAACTGCGTCCACTAATTTGCCTTTGTTCCAAAATGGCCTCAAACTCTTGGGGAAAGACCATAAGTAGAATAAGTCGTCCTATATCGTGCATCAGCCCCAAGGTAAAATATTTTTCTTCATCTTCGCGGTCTAAGGCTTGGGCCAGGATACGGGCCGTAATACCTGTACCAATGGCATGCATCCAAAATTCCTTCAAATCAAACCCCCCTACAGACTTCAGGGGCCTAAATACGCTGAAAACACAGATACTAAAAGCGATTTCGCCGACTTCTCGGGCCCCTAAGGCCACAATAGCCCTATGAAGGGTGTCTATCTCACGCTGTAGAGCATAAAAGGCCGAATTGGCCACCGAGAGCACCTTGGCGGTAATGGCTTGATCGTAACGAATAATTTCTTCTAATTCGGCCAGATCCGGATCCCCCTGCGAAAGGACATCTAAAAGCCGGTATGCAATATCTGGTAAGGTGGGTAATTTCTTGATTTCTAAAATTTTATTGTGTTGTACGCGATAGGAGACCATGTCTTTTACTTCCGCTGAAGGAATTACATGCGACGTTTGCACCGTGGACTCTGTATTACCATTGCCCATATATCCCTCCCTTTGGCTCATCGGAAATACGGAAAAAAGCATAAATTCATCTTTTGAGATCGGCACTTACCAGGGAAAGATAAAAAGAGACATTTTTTAGGGACAGGTGAGAGACCCCGGCCTGCCCTACCTCAAGGTCTCTAGGCAAGGCAGGCCATGGGAAAAGTTTTTAACCTTTATTATTAGACGAGGTCTTCTGGGAGGCAGAACCCTTGTTATCGGTCTTTTTTGCTCCTCCTTGCTGGCCCTTGCGGGCATAATCAGTCACGTACCAGCCCGAACCCTTAAGGATAAAAGAGCTCTGACTGATGAGCTTGTGAAGCTTTCCGTGACAATGCTCACAGGTGGACAGGGGAGGATCCGTAATCTTTTGCCACACTTCAAAACGGCGACCGCATTGTTCGCACTCGTACTCGTAAATAGGCATAGCACACCTCCTTTAACATCAATTTTGGGCCGAACTCCAAAGGCCTTGTGTTTCTCTCTCAAGAGAAAAATATAAATCATCAAAGAAGAGTTGTATCTCCTTTAAAGCAGGCAAAGAAACGGCGCGTAGTATTTTAGAAGTCAATTGATGGACCAGAATTTCCTCTTTTATACGTTGGGCGGAGGGCATCCAAAAAGAGGCGGCAAAGCGTACAAAACGCACCATATGGACCAGTTCGTGAGTAAAAACATACAATAGGAGCGCACGTAGATAATCTCCTTGGCCCATTTGCAAAAGTCTCTTTTCCGGGAGGAGAATCAGGTAAAAATCACGCCGACGATGCGGAAGAATATGCTTAGTCTCGGCCCTGATCAAAGAGGCCAAGGCCCCGGCAGGCCAGAGTTCCTTTAACAACACCACCTCGTACTGCAAAAAACGCCAAAAACCTCCTAAACAAAAGTGGTCCTCTACCAATTCCTCAGCCAGCGTAGCCACCTCGGCCAAAAGCTTAGGACACAGGGCCTCTTTGCCCCGGGGCGTCCTTAGGGTGTCTGGCCGGCTGGGTATGAACCAAGGCATTCCAGATGTACACAAATCTTTTGTACCTCTTCTAAACATCTTTTTACTATAGGATCAGCAATATGGCCTTCTAGGTCTAAGAAAAACAAATATCTCCAGGGTTCCTTTTTGGCCGGCCTGCTTTCGATCTTGGTAAGATTTATACCATGGCGTGCAAAACAACTTAATACCTCAAATAGCGCTCCTGGACGATTAGAAATACTAAAGAAAAGCGAAGTCTTGTCCTGACCCGTAGGAGAAGGAATATGCCGACCGATAATCAAAAAACGCGTTACGTTACCGCGGAAATCTTCAATATGACTGGCCACTACTTGGAGATGATAAGACCGGGCCGCAAGAGGGCTGGCAATGGCCGCCACATTTGGATCTACAGCCGCCCAACGTGCCGCAAAGGCCGTAGAAGAAACTTCTTCTACCGTTACCGAAGGAAGATTTTTGCGCAACCAGCGACGACACTGAGCCAAGGCGTGAGGGTGGGAAAGGACTTTTTTAATGTCTTCTCTCTTCCCTGTCTGGTTTAGAAGCTGGTGTGTTATAGGGATAAATATTTCCCCACAGATATTTAACTTATAATCAGAAAAGGCATCTAAAGTGGTAGAAACTGTCCCTTCTATAGAATTTTCCACCGGCACAACGCCAAAATGTACCCGCCTGGTTTCTACCTCTTCGAATACGTCCAGCACCGATTCCAAGGGAATAAAATCTGTAGCGTGACCAAAGAACTTTATGGCCGCCATATGGCTAAAAGTGGCCTCTGGCCCCAAATAGGCTACCTTCTGATATTCTTGGGCCTGACGACACGTATGAATAATTTCTAAAAATATAGCCTTGAGACTATCCTCAGGGAATTCCCCGGCATTTTCTTGGAGAATACGCTCTAATAACTTTTTTTCTCTTCCTAAATCAAGGATGGTACGCCCCATGAGACGCTTCAATTGCCCCACTTCGCCCACTATCTGATAACGGCGTTTTAGGGCCTTAAGGATCTGGCGGTCTAAAGTATCAATCTCCTCGCGTAATTCTTTTAAGCGCTTATGTACTCTTTCTTCTTCCATCTCTGTCCTCTTCGAAGAAGCTCCTCTCTTAACAATATTTTAAAGGCTAAATTACTACTTTCCAGGCCAGGGACGACACCGACGACAGGGACAATAGCCTTCGTAAAAGGCCTTTTTCATATCATGAAAAATGATTCTATTGGCCCGCGATACATCACGCCCGTAACGGCAACCCGGACGATGAAAACGCCTGGATCGTTTATCTCCAATATAATAGGGTTCGCCACAAAAGTAACTACCGCCCCAAAGCCCTACCCCTCTCCTCAGGGCCTTTCGCTCCAACTTTAGCAAAAAATCGTAGTATTTCAGGTTAGGAGGCATGTAACACACAAAGGCAAGCCCCCTTTTGACCAATTCGGCCTGCACAAATGTGCCGTCACGCAAAAAGACATAGGCCAGCCATCTACCATAACGGTCCCTACGTTGTTTGGGCCACTCCAAAAAGACCTTCTTATGCTTTACCAGCCGAATATTGAACTTTAAGGCCTCATAACCAAAAGGCTCGGCAGGCTGGTCCTCATGTCGGATCTCTGGGGCATTTATACCAGCATAGCGTAGCTTCTGACCATTTTCTAAGACCACTGTGTCGCCGTCTATTACCCAGCGAACAAAGTGGGCTTCCCGCTTTTTAGCCTCGGTATGACAAGAACCCAAAAAAAATAAAAATAAAAGCAATATTAGGGCAAACACTCTCTTAGAAAAAAGCATGGACTCCCTCCGCGATTTGTCCCCAAATCTAGGGAAAAATAAGGCCATTTAAGCTCCTAATCGTCACGAATCAACCTCAAAAAGATTCTTGGAGACAAAAAAGTCAGGCCATGTAGAAAAAAACATACACCTGTTGCCCCGTAGCTCACCAACTCCTCCAGACTTTCTCGCTAACCTAGCAAAGGTATACCACGTTTGGCACCTTACTTGCTTTAAAAGCTAGTAGAAGAAACATTTTGGGGCCGACAAAGCGTCATGGCGCTTGCCTAACAAATAAGAGGCAACGTCCGCCTAAAAAAACATGAAAAATAAAGCTTTCTTCTGGTTTAGACCGAAAATTTCTTAAAAAGGATTTAAGGAGAAATTATGATACCTAAAACACGGTTAATAATTAAAGTCTTATTATTATGTATTTTTGCTTGTTCAATCCTTATTTTTAATTCTTTAAAGGTAGAGGCCTATTGGGCCACCCACAGCTTTACCAATTTGGCCCACCGGGGTACTTATCCGGAATCTATAAAACGCCTGGGTTATAAAAAAATAGAGGTAGATCTTTCGCCGGTGGCCCAGAGCAACATTATCCGCGCCACCTTATTTATCAATTTAAATCCCTATTGGTATATACGTTTCCAAAAAGTCCCTGAGGTAAAGTATTGTTTGGTCACCGAAGATCAACCTCAACAGTGCCTTCCCCCGTTAGCACCTAGGTATCAATCTTTTGACGTGACCACAGCTGTAAAACAAGCCCTAGGAGAAGGCCGGACCAAGATTGTCTTCAAACTAAAAAGTGGTCCGGGTTTTGATTTCGGAAACCCCGCCCTTTACAAAGATGAAAACGGCCAGGCCTTGATCCATTTGGATATAACCTGTGACAAACCCCTCCCGGAAGGCGCCCCCTCCATTTCTCAACCAACACAACTTTCGGCCCTTAATAAAGACGGCGACACCTTACTTGTATGGCACGACCCAGACCCTGTTATAAAGACCAACGACCTTACAATTGCTGAATACAAGACCTTGGCCTCAAAGGCCAATAACCCCCACGAGATCCGTGTGCGCATTTACCGGAGCAATGTACCCATCACTCCAGAAACTATTGCCCAGGCCCAACTAATAGACGAAATAAGCCCCTTGAGCATCTGGGATGAAGAGTTTTACGGGGCCTTGTGGAGAAATGCCCAAAACGACAATAAACCCGTCCCCAGGCTACCTGTCCGAGACGGACAACCTGGAAACTACGACCAGGGAGTCTATGATTACCGGAATAATACTTCAGGGAAATTCTATTACGCCGTGGTAAAGGCCATTGATGGCCAGGAAGATTTCTCTCAGTTAGTGATCGGCCAAAATTCGCTCTCTGAACCTGTACAAGAAAGCCCTGGACCAGGCCTAGTCCTCCTGCGCAAAAAGGAAATACGCGACTCTTTCTATTACGTAAAAGGTCCTATAGAAATGAATTTCTTTGTGCGTTGGGAGGCTCCTCCTTATTGTAATGTCCCAAGCACCCCCTATAATTACTTGGTAGCTGTCTCCCTCAATCCTAAGCATCAACCGACAGACGGGGTCCATTCGGTAGACCTTGGCTTACACTGTTGGGGCGGATCACTACTTTCTGGCTACCTATGGTGGTATGAGGCAGAAAAGGGTTCCTTGTTAGTAACTACCAACCAACGTCCTTACGACTGGTGGACATCTTATAGTGAGGCTTACGGCACCTACCTCAGTTATTCCGATACCAAGGTCTATAATTTTAATCAGCAGCGCTTAGTCTCTTTCGTAAACAATTTTGTGGCCAGACACTGGAAAATTAATCCCCAAAGGATCATCCTCTCTGGACGATCTATGGGAGGATCGGGAGCCGTTATGTGGGGCGTACGTGCTGGCCATTACTTTGCCTATGTCAAAGGGGGAGTAGGGATTTATATCCCCAAAGAAAGCCCAGGATTTACTAATAGCTTTTATAAGGTCTTTGGCCACCCCCTCTGGAAGGCGGAATACGACCACTCTGGTCTTGACGCATATACTTATTGGGATACCGAACGCTGGTTATACCAAAACGTCAATAAAGAAACCCCACTTATTATCTTTGCCAACGGGCGTAACGACTCAGGTATTGGTTGGCCTCAAGCCTGGAAGGTAGTAAAGGCCATGGAAGCCACTAAACGTCCCTTTGTCTTTCGTTGGGACATGAGTGGACACGGTTGTCGGGCATGGTTTCCAGGAGGTGGAGACCGGACTCCCACCATATTGGTAAGCAAAGATCAAAGCCTCCCTGCGTTTTCTAACTGTTCTCTAGACACCCCCTTGGGTAATAGCCCTGAAGAGGCCCCCGAAAAGGGGCAAATAAATTATTACCTTTTGTGGAAAACCAACGACCTGATTGATCAGCCCGAACGCTGGGAAATAACCATTTATCTATCCTCTAAGGCCCCTCAAGACTCCTGTACCGTAGACATTACTCCCAGGCGGTTACAGCACTTTGTAGTTAAAAAGGCCCAGACCTATCATTGGCGCAATATAGACTTAAAGACCCAAGCTATCATCCAGGAAGGTACCGTTTTACCTGACGAATATGGCCTCCTTACCCTACCAAAGGTACTGATCAAAAAAACCGCCAATCGTATTCAGATCTCCCCCCGTAGTTTCGCCTTAAGCTTAAACCCCTTAGATCTCCAAACACCCCTGGTGGTAGGACGCCCGGTGACATTAAAATTGAAAGGATCTGGAGGACTGAGCCCCTACATATTTTCTCTGACGCAAGGAGAATTACCCCCAGGGCTTTACCTGGAGGCGCAAAACGGAGTAATATCAGGCACCCCCCAAAAGACAGGAGCCTATACCTTTGAGATCACCTTAAAAGACGCCTTGAACAACCAAGTAAAACAGACCTTTACTTTAAAAGTCCATCCCCCCAAATTACTCTTACCCGTGCTTCCAAAGCCGGAAGATATCCCGGAGAGCCAAAAGATCATTGTCTCTCCAGAAGAGGCCGATCAACTCCCCCAGATAATCTCTCAGGCCCCCCCTCATACCACTGTCTTTTTAAAAAACGGCTACTATAAGGTAGCAAAGACCCTCTGGTTTCGAAAAGAGGGGGTAACTCTGCGCTCTCTTTCGGGCCAAAGAGAAAAGGTAATTCTAGATGGTTCTTTTAAGGTTGGAGAAATTATCGGCATTCTGGCCCCAGAGATCACTATCGCCGACCTCACTATAAAAAATGCCCTGTTTCACGCCGTACACCTGGGGGGCAATGGCCACTACGCCAGGCTAATAAATCTGCACCTCTTAGATTGTGGAGAGCAACTGGTAAAAATCAATCCCGGCTCTGACGGCTCCCTTAATGACTACGGCCTCTTGGCCAACTCCCTGTTGGAATATACAGACCAGGGACGAAACAAAATCTTAGACCCTTTTCACAACGGATCCTGTTATACCAATGGTATAGATGCCCTAAAGGCTATGGGATGGCGGGTGGTAAACAATACTTTTCGAAACATCTATTGTGCCCCTGGTCGTAGTCTCCCGCAAGCCATACTCTTCTGGCAGGGGTGTAGAGATACCGTGGTAGAAAATAATAAGATTATCAACTGTCCCGTGGGGATACAATTGGGCCTTGGATCTTCTCGTCTGCGTGATTACCCCGATCTTAATTACAAGGCCCCTCACATTAACGGGATAGTACGTAACAATTTTGTCTTTGTCGATCAAGAACATCACTGGGATACTGGAATAGGTCTCTGGGGAGCCAAGGGGGTAAAAGTCTTGAACAATAGTATTTTTACCCCTAACCAAGACTCTTTTGCCAGCATAGACCTCCGTTTTAAAGATACCGAGGCCCTGCTGATCAATAACCTCCTCTACAAACCGGTTACTTATCGTGGCGGCCAAGCCGAAGAAAAAAACACGGTAATTGCCAAAGCCTCCTGGTTTAAAGATCCCCTTCGGGGAGATCTCCACCTAGCCTATAAAGTAGAAGACGTTGTAGATCAAGGACTTCCCGTGGGAGATGATCTTGTTTACGACATTGATGGTATCCTGCGAGATGAAAATCCAGATATCGGGGCTGATGAATGGCAACCACCCCGGTGTAGCCCCGAAGAACTCAGTGCGTGTCTTACTCCAGAAGATTGTGCCACTGTAGGTGGTTTCTGGTATGCAGAATCCTGTCATGAGATACCGCCTTCGATACTCCCTGACCTTGCTATTACCAAATTGGTAACCCCTCTTTTTTGGAGACACGGAAGGGCCGCAAGGGTCTCGGTAATAGTAGAAAATGAAGGTCAGGCCAAGGCCAAGGGGCCGATTTCTGTAGTCCTCTACCTGGGACAAGAGCCCGTTATATACAAAGAGATTAAAAATTTAGAAAAAGGTCAGCGTAAACTCGTAATATTCAAGTTAACGGCTCCTTCTACGCCGCAGCGTGTAAACTTAAAGATAACCATTGATGAACAAAAGCTTATTACTGAAGCCGATGAGGGGAATAACGTCCTGGGAAAAGAGATTGTGGTGCGCTAGGACAAAAAGATCCTTAGGGCCTTTTTTTGACCACCTGGGCGGGGTTGCCGGCCACCACACTATCGGGAGGCACTGGCTTGGTAACCACAGCCCCCGCCCCTACCGTGGCCCTATCACCAACATCGGCCATAACAATAGCACCCTCGCCTATCCACACCTGCGTGCCAAGCCTGATAATCTCAAAAAAGCCTTGATCCGCGGGCAAAAGACGTCCATTGGGCAAGCGGCGGTGTTGTCTTTTTCCACTGGGAATACTTACCCGCGAAGCAATAAGACTCCCTTGACCAATGACTGTTTTGCCTAAAATACAGTAGGGGCCTATGTATACATCGTCTTCAATTATACCCCAGGGGTGGCTAAAAAATGTGCCAAAACCTATTTCACATTGCCAACTCACTTTGGGAAAGATTAAACGGTAGTAGGCCCGACGCAAAAACGTCCCCCATACGCCAGGGATTAACGCCAAAAATTGGGCCCAAAACAAATATACACGTGTAGAACTACTACAAAGTTGTTCTACACGACAGCACAACCATGGTATAAATACCAAAATTATGCTCAAATAGTTCAATATGGTCTTAAACACCCGTAAAGATACCCCCAAAATATCCCTTGATCAGGGTCTTAAGCTTACCAAGATCCATGTACCTTTAAAAGACAGGAGCTATCCCCTGTGTTTTGGGATCCCCTTGCCCCAAGGGAGAGTCTACCGGGTAGAAAACCTAGCCTTAACCACTCCAGAAGGCCTCCTCCCTACCCAGTGGACCCCGCTTTTGTATTGGCCTGACCAAAGTCTTAAGTGGGTCCTTTGTGACACTATATATCTAGGCCGCGGTGAACTTAATCTCTACGTCTTAAAAGAACCTCTATGCCCCTCTCCTCTTTCGGTACATCTTTCTAATTCAAAGGGACATATAAGCCTTGAAACAGGGCCTAACTTACGGCTCTCTATAGAGAAAGACTGTGCTTCTGTCCAAATTTTTGGGGCCAATCAAGCCCTTTTCCCTTCCCCGGCGTTGTGGATCATTACCGGCACAAAGGGAAAAAGAGTCCCCTTGGAGGTTACCAAGGCAACCCTTGAGACAAAAGGCCCTGTGCGCACCACATTGAAGATAGAAGCCCTTGCTAAAGACCGAAAACAGGACCTCTGCCTGCGCGTTTACCTCCGGATAAGCCTTTATCCCTCTCTGAAGCTTGTAAAAATAGAAAATACCATTCATAACCCCCGAAGGGCCCGCCACAAAGGGGGCTACTGGGATCTGGGCGATCCTGGTTCCATGTACCTAAAAAAAGTGGCCTTTTCTATACCTTTTGAGGCCCAAAAGGGCTATCTCAAGATCGAACCAGACAGGCCCTGGGTTTCTACCCCTTTCTTTAGGCTTTATCAGGAATCAAGTGGACAAAAAAATTGGGCCTCCCGAAACCACGTAAACCGTTTTGGTGAAGTACCCCTGCGTTTTCAAGGTTATCGCCTTGAACAAAAACAGGAAAAACCCCTCTACGGACGAAACGCTGCCCCTGAAATACACCTGGTGAACTCCCAATGGTCATTAAGGGGTGCTTTTCCTTATTTTTGGCCCAATTTTCCCAAGGCCTTGGCCTATTCTTCAAAGGCTCTACAAATAGAATTCTTCCCGGAAGAGTTCCCGGATCTACACGAAATACAAGGAGGCGAACAAAAGACCCACCGTTTTTGGCTCAGTTTTGCCTCTGTTCCAGACGAAGCCCTTGATCTCGATTGGTGTTT
>JALSKZ010000046.1 GCA_026988575.1 Thermodesulfobacteriales bacterium
CCTCTTCCCCCAACCCCTTGTCCTTCAAAAGCCGGGGGTAAATTTCCTTCAGAGCAAAATAGCAAGAGGCACAAAGAGTAATTATCGGCCTTTCTCCTCTAAGGGCCTCTATATTCTTTCGGGCCAGGACATAAAAGCTTTTCTGATCTCCCAGGGCCAAAAACACAAGACCACAACAGCCCTGATCAGGGGGTAATCCCAAGGAAAAGCCCAAGGCCTCTAGGCTTCTTACCAGGATTTCTGTAACAGAAGGGTAAAGAAAGTTGGCGCCACATCCTAAAAATAGACTCACCTCTCCTGTTTTGGGTAAGGAAAAACGTTTGGTAAAAGATGGTTCTCGTAGGTGGGCTTTGGTCAATAAATCAAGCCCTTTATCTAAAGAGGCTAGCAACATGTTGGCGCCCCGGGCCAAAGACCGTCGGCTCCAAGAGGAAAGTCTGATCCTGGCGCTACAAAAGGCCTCTAGTAGAGGTACTTTATTGGGACAAGCATCTTCACACGCTCCACAAAGGAGACAAGTAAAAAAGGGGGCCCCTTGGGTTAGCCCCCCAGAAGAGAGCTCTTCCACAAGACTAAGGCGTCCCCGAGGAGAAAGGGTCTCGCGTTTGGTAACTTCAAATACTGGACAACTTACAAGACAGCGCCCACAACGGGCACAAAGTTCAAATGTCGTCATCACGTTGGGGGACAAAATAATCTAACCACCAGGAGGCCCAATCTGTTTGGCAAATGGCCTCGGCCAACCTCTTGCCTACCTCGGTCTTAAGACGCCCTTGGGCAAATTTGATCCAGCCAGAGGCATAAGGATTTCCCAAATCACGCTGTTCCTTGAGCATAACCAGGAGATCTAACTGATCGGCCTCGTGAACCAACTGGGCCTCAAGGCTCTGACCTTCTCGGTATTCCTGCCACAACCTGAACCACTCTTCCCCCCAGGGTAGACCTTCAAAGGCCTCTTGGGCCGCCTTTTTTTCATCTACTTGCGCGTAGAGTTTGTTTACCGAATTAAGGTCCCCGGTGCGGGCCTCTAAAAAGTCGTGCAGAAGGGCCATCTTGAGGAGTTTTAATTCATCTACCTCGGGGACCAGTTTGGCCAAGATCAGGGCACAAAAGGCCACCCCGTAAGAATGAGCCGCAATATTTTCTTTGCCTGAACCCAAGTAGGCATAGCCCGTACGCTCCAGCCGCTTGAGCATAGCTGCCTCAAAAAGGCTTTGCCCCATTCGTTGCCACTTATCCATACCTTTTTCCAAACTCCTAGTAAGACTAGGGCTCTGGTTGGCCTATTCCCTGGCCCCTGAGTAAAACAATAGGAAACTTATAAAAGGCCCCCTGTCAATTTTCAAGCTTTAAGAACAGCAAAACTTATTACCTGAAGCGGGCTAATACCCGTTTATAAACGGGAGTTTTTTTACTACCTGAGGAGTTATAAAAAAATCGCCTGGACCACCAAAAGAGACCACCAGCCCAAAAGCAAGTCCCAGCATAAAGGTTTTAGAGCCCCGAAGACCTAGGCCTTTTTAGATTTCTTATCTAAGACTTCGCGTACCTTTTGCGCAAGTTGCACGATAGTAAAGGGCTTCTGAAGAAAACTAATACCCTCTTCCCTCCTATCCTTTTGCACTACATGATTATTAGCATATCCAGACATATATATAACCGCCATATCAGGACATATCTCTCTTATCTTCATTGCCAGCTCATCTCCACTCATCTCAGGCATGATCAAATCGGCAATTAAAATATCTGGCTGAAAACGTTTCTCTCTTATCGATTCTAAAGCCTCTTTCCCGTTTGAAGCCTCAAAAACTTGGTAACCCAGCTGTTTTAAGGTAGTAGATATAAAGCCCCTTACCATTTCATTATCTTCCACTACCAGGACCTTTTCGCTTCCACCAAGAATGTCTTTCTGACTATTAGTCATCTCTGAATTTATCTCCTCACCAATAGCCGGCCAATATATTTTAAAAGTTGTCCCACGACCCGGCTCACTATAAACGTAAATGCTCCCGTTATTCT
>JALSKZ010000047.1 GCA_026988575.1 Thermodesulfobacteriales bacterium
TCAATGCGAGGGAGCGATTTTCTTTTGTTATTCTGAGGGAGCGATTTTCTTTGGTCATTCTGAGGGAGCGAAGCGACCGAAGAATCCACAGGTCGATTAGTGGATCCCTTCGCCTTCGGCTCAGGGCAGGCTCTTCGCTCCGCTCAGGATGACGACTTACCACCCGTCATTCTGAAGGAGCGAAGCGACTGAAGAATCTATTAATGGATCCTTCGCTCCGCTCAGGATGACAGGAAGAAGGAGCTTCGGCTCAGGATGACGGGGGAAGGAAGGACTAGGATTGACGACTTACCACCTGTCATCTGAGGGCCTTGAGTCCGAAGAATCCACGGAATGAGTATTATTTGATAAAAAATGGATGAAAAGAAATATTTTGTCTATATCATAACCAATAAACGCAATGGTACTCTATATATTGGAGTAACTAACAATTTAATTAGAAGAATTTACGAACATAAAAATAAGATTATTGATGGGTTTTCCAAAAAATATGGTCTCGATAAACTAGTTTACTTTGAAGAATTTTCTTCCATTGAAGAAGCAATTAAAAGAGAAAAGTATTTAAAAGGGAAGAAAAGGCAGTTTAAGATTAATTTAATTGAAAAGGCGAATAAAAAGTGGGAGGACCTTTATTATAGGATCATTAAGTGAGACCTTTGTCATGTTTGAGAAAGGGGTCCCTTTGGTCATTCTGAGGGAGCGAAGCGACCGAAGAATCCACAGGTCGATTAGTGGATCCCTTCGCCTTCGGCTCAGGGCAGGCTCTTCGCCTACGGCTCAGGATGACGACTTACCACTGTCATTCTGAGGGAGCGGAGCGACTGAAGAATCTATTAATGGATCCTTCGCTTCGCTCAGGATGACGGGAAGAAGCTTCGGCTCAGGATGACGGAAAGTAAACAAGAACAGTGATCAGTTAGCTGTGATCAGTTTCCTGTAAGTTGTAGAGGCTAATGGCGAAAGGGCTAAGGGATCCGTTCCCATTTTTCGTTCCGAAAAAAAGGGAACGGATCCCAACACACTGATTTCATTTCTGCTATAATACCCCCTATGGCTAAGAAAAAACTTCCCGTAGGCATTCAGAGTTTCGTAGAGATTCGCACCGAAGGTTACTATTACGTTGACAAAACCCCCTTTGTGAAAAAGCTCGTTGACGAAGGCAAGTATTTTTTCCTTTCGCGCCCTAGGCGTTTCGGTAAAAGCCTTTTTCTCGATACCCTGCGCCAGGCCTTCCTGGGAAAACGTGAGCTCTTTAAGGGGCTTTTCCTCGAAAACAATTGGGATTGGTCTAAAAACTATCCCGTAGTCTATATTTCTTTTGGCTCCGGGGTACATCGAAGCTTTGACGAACTTCAAAATACTTTCCAGGAAATATTTCTCGAACACGAAAAATTCTACCAGGTAAAATTGACCTACCCCTCTATCAAAGGTCGCTTCAAGGAACTGATAGAAGTCTTAGTGGAAAAACATAACCAAAAAGCTGTTGTCCTTATCGACGAATACGACAAACCCATCCTTGACAACATCCACAAACCAGAGCTTGCCGCCGAAATACGCGAAGAGTTAAAAAACTTCTACTCCGTGCTCAAAGACGCTGACCCTTATCTCAAGTTTTGCTTCCTTACCGGCGTTACCAAATTTTCCAAGGTTTCGATTTTTTCAGGGCTGAATAACCTAGAAGACATAACTATTTCCCCTGATTACGCCACCATCTGTGGCTACACCCAGGAAGAATTTGAAAACACCTTTGCCGACCGCCTTGAAGGTATCGATCTCGAAGAAGTCCGCCGCTGGTATAACGGTTATTCCTGGCTTGGCGAGCCTGTTTACAATCCCTTCGACATTCTGCTCTTTCTGCGAAGTTATGATCTTCGGCCCTACTGGTTTGAAACCGGCACACCTACTTTTCTGATAAAGCTCCTTACGGAAAAAAAATTTTTTATCCCTGAGCTTGAGCACCTTGAAGTTGGCGAAGAATTGCTAGAAAGCTTTGAGATAGAAAGCATTAAGCCAGAAACGATTTTATTCCAGACCGGCTACCTCACCATAGAGAACAGATACGAACTTATGCCAGGTGAGGCGGTTTATCTTTTGCGTTTTCCGAACGTGGAAGTGAGAAAGGCCTTTTCTGACCATCTTTTGAATTATTTTCTGGAAGATTTGTCCAAGAAGACGGCGAACAAGATCCGCATGGCACGGGTATTAAAGGCCGGGAAAGTCTCTGAGTTGATGGAGGTATTTAAGGCGTTTTTTGCCTCGATTCCCCACGACTGGTACCGAAAAACAGAACTTTCTGGCTACGAGGGCTTTTACGCAAGCATCTTTTACTGCTACTTTGCGGCCTTGGGGCTCGATGTGCGGGTAGAAGAGGCCACGAACCAGGGTCGCCTGGACATGGCGGTGATGTTTGAGGGCAGGTGTTATATCTTTGAATTCAAAGTCGTGGAGGATGAGGCTGAGGGCAAGGCGCTTTTGCAGCTAAAAGAGAAGCGCTACGGGGAGAAGTATCAGGGCAAGTGCGAAAAGATCTGGCTCATCGGGGTAGAGTTTAGCAAGCGCAAGCGGAACATCGTTTCTTTTGAGGTGGAGGAGGTTCCCTGAGATCGCTTCGGCGCTTCGTGCCTTGTAAGTATCTCGCGAGAAAGTCCGTAAGAACCATTTTTGATCCGAATTTGCAAAGGTCTCTTTTTAAATTATGGCTCCTGTCCATGTCTCAAAGGTTGGAATATCTTTTGATCTTTCTTCTGGTAGATATAAAACAACATAGGTCATATTTTTCCAACCAATAAAATCGAGACTATCTGTACATTTATAGTAGCGTGTACGCCACGTACCTGTATTTAAATATATCTGTTTCGATATCTTTTCATCTAACCTATGAATTACTCTTAATGCTACATTTTTAGGTTGATGGGTATGTCCATAAACGACATAATGGAATTCTGGACCAAGAGCAAGAAACTCTTGAGAAGCAGCTGAAATCATTTCGTCATGCTTAAACATTTTTTCTATTTTTTGGTATAAATTAAGTACCTTTTCTAAAGAAAATACACGTATTTTTTTCAGTAAAAACAAAACTGCTTGAATTTTATCAGCTTCGTCTAAAAACTCTGTCCATTTGTCGTGATGATCATACCATTTTTTTACATAAGGTATTTCATTAAATTCTTCTATGACTTCGTCTACACATTCTTCAATAACATATTTAAGACGGGCATTCTCTCTTACTTGATAGAGAAGCCATAGGATAGTAGCTGAAAGAGGCCTTACATTCTCGATGTTCTGCAAATTACGCTTTAGCGAGTCTTTTTCTTCTTCGGGCAAAGTTTGTACCTCTTTATGTTGCATAATCTTCCAGGAGATTTTAGACACAAGCTCTGTAGTAATGGGGTCCCCGATAGGGACCTGCAAATAATCTTCTAAAGTAAAAGCCGAACTACCTTCGTAGTTAAATACGTCAAACTCGTGTCCGTGGCGGGCCATAACAGCATACTCTTCACTGAGAAAAAAAGGGTTAAAGGGATCCTTACGGGGCGGATCAATTCTTAGTTGTTCACGTACCTTTTTACGTAAGGATGTAATGACCCCCTGATTTTTGCACAACTTAAGCTGCAATTACCATTATCTCAGATGGAGCCTGATACCCCAAGGCCTGATGCGGCCTCTCCATGTTGTAGTACCTCATCCAGGTCCCTATCACCTCCCTCGCTTCACTTAAACTCCCAAATCTGTGCTGCCAAATACATTCTTCCTTAAGCGTCCTGATGAACCGCTCCACCAGGCCGTTCTGCTCTGGTGTGTACGGCGTGATGAATTCCTGACTCAGACCGTAAGCCTTCGCCGTTGCTGTGTACCTCTTCGACGTAAAAACTAAGCCGTTATCGCTTCGAAGCACTAGTTTCCCACAAACCCGACCCAAACAGCCAAATCGAAAAATCAGGGCCTCCTCCAAAGCTGCCTCTGCTGTGGCCGCGTTCCCCTGCCTGGCCAAGCGCCACCCAAGAACCTCCCGCGTGGCACAATCTATCACCACTGCCAGCGTGCACCATCGGTCCCGGCCACACCAAACCATAGTCAGATCCGTGGCCCATCTCTCATTGGGCCGGCTGGCTACCGAAATGAGCCCCTTGGCCCGGGGCCGACTTCCTCTGCTCCGCTTCCTCACCTGCCAGCCCTTCCTCTGACAAATCCTTTGCACCACCTTACGATTCCACCCCAAAACCACCGCTATCCGCCGATAACCATAAGTCGGAAACCTCTCAATAACTTCCTTAACTCTCGCCACTTTTTCTTCGTCCAAAGGATTCTTACGCCTCTTGGGCTGGTAATAAAGCGTCCGCCTTGAAATACCAAGCCACCGACAAAGCTTACTCAAAGAAACCTTGTGCCCTTCAGCTTCAAGTTCTGCCTGCACCGACTTTACGACGTCTCGTCCAAGTCGAGCAGGCTTTGCACTTTTTTTAAGACTTTGATCTCAAGCTGAGCCTCTCCTAAGGCAGCATAAGCCTCTTTGAGTTTAGCTTCATATTGCTCCCGGATGTCCCGAGGACGAGCCCTAAGGCAGTTCTCCATGCCCCTTATGCCCTCATCAACCCAATATTGGATCTCACTTGGTTTGAGATCGTAGCGCCGTGCGGCTTCAGCCACGGTGGTCTTGCCTTTTAAAATTTCCAAGACCAATTGGGTTTTACGCTTTGCTGTCCAACGCTTGACCTCAGGTTCTGGTGTACTCATTTTTCCCTCCTTGCTGCATTATACCCTGTGCAGTCCTGGAGGGGGTCATTACAAGGAAGGATACTTTTGACAAAGTCGGTCGTGATTACCTGGCACGTAAATCCTTTCGGGCTCTATTGGTAGATCAAAAACAGGGGCCAAAGGTGCCGAAAGTAGATCAAAAACAGCCTTATTTTTGGCCCTTATAGCGTCAAATATCTTATTGGCGTGTACTTCCGTAGCTTTCTCGTCAACACCCCAAGGACGTTCCTTTAGGGGAACCTCAAACCAGGCTTCCGTACGCAATAAATCAAAAACATCTCCCAAAAAGACTAGCTTTATCTCCTTGACCTGATTCCCTTTGGCCTCTAGCCACTTGCACAAACCTGCCAAATCTTGAAAAAAGACCCGAAAGGCCCGCGCCGAAAGATTATGTTCCCCTGCTGTACCATCGGTAAAGTGTAAATCACTTAAAAAGACTAACATTTTGCCCTCCTCATTAAAGATGTAAAAAATCTAACCCCCTGCCAGACAAATATCTAAAAACTCCTGGGCCTTGTAAGCCCAATCTTCTTTTTCAAGAATTTCTCTAGGCACCCTGGGAGGTGCCTCTTTAAGAGCCCGGCGAATTTGTCTTTCCCAGTCTTCCATTGTCTTTGCCACCAAAAGGTAGTCGTTCCATTTTAGAATCTCAGGCAAAGGCGAGGCTACAATAGGTTTGCCGGTGGCGAGATATTCCTTGAGCTTAAGGGGGTTTATGGTCTTGGTAAATTCATTTACCAGATAAGGAAGGATCAAGACATCTAGGGCCTGCAACACCAAAGGTACCTCCTCATAGGGGACCGGACCTACTTGATAAAAGTTTGCAAACCTTGAAAAGGGCCTCAGTTCGACTTCGCTTCGACCAACAAAAACAAAACTTACCTCACCAAGTCTCTCTATTAAGAGCTCAAGCAGGGTCCAATCAAGACGGGCATCAACTAGTCCCACATAGCCTATACGAGGCCTAGGAATCTTCCCCAGACGAGCAGACTCAGAGTTATTAGATGAAATAAAACGTCTCAAGTCCAGCCCATGGGGCAATAAAAAAATAGGCTTTTTCTCCAGGGCCAATTTCCGGTAAAGCTTTTCTGAAGTAGCTATAAAAATATCGGCCTTTTTAAGGAGTTCTTTTTCCATTTGGAGGACAAGTTCTTTTTCATGGCCGGGCCACTCGGCAAAGTCATCCACGCAATAATAAACCACCCGCCTCTCTCCAAAGGCCCCGATGTAGTCGCAGGCGTTCGGCACAGTGGTGACCAAAATAGGCTTAGAGAGCCCCCGCCTGGCCAGCTCTTTTCTTACCGCCTTTATCACGGACCTCTGGTTAAATTTCCTAAACACCCCCTTATTGTAAGGGACCATAAAGGGCTGAAGCACCGAAAGCCTCTCCGGGAGCTTAAAAGAAGACTTACCTTGGGATGCGTTAATAAACATGCGCTTAATTTTTTTACCCGCCTTCTTGGCGTCTTGAAGGGTAAAACGCGGAAGCCTCATGCCAATGGTGTTCACCCACACCACCGGATAATCGCGCACGATGTATTTGAAAATATGCTGACAACTGGAAGGATGCTCACCCCAATCGTCAGAAAATACCAAAAAAGACACGGCTTTACGGGACACTATATTCTCCTAAAAGGCTAACTATTAATAGGAGCTTTTTTCCATGATAAAGCATCATCGCAAAGCGGCTTCTACGCCTGTGTACTCCCTGAGATTGCTTCGGCACTTCGTGCCTCGCAACGACCGTGAAAAAGGAAGCACGCTTGCCATGACAAGTAATGGGCGCTTCCCCTCGCCATGACTCCCCCACACCCGTCATCGCGAGGCGACGTAGTCGCCGTGGCGATCTCTTCCCTTCGCTTCGCCTAAGATTGCTTCGCTCACTGCGTTCGCTCGCCATGACCAAGAAAAATTGGCACTTGCAATGACAGGTAAAAATTCGCCCGCAATAACAGATCACTAATCACAGATCACTGTTCACAGACAGCTTCACCTTTTGCCTTTTTCTCATAGATCACCGTTCACCGATTACATCTCACAGCTCACTGATTAATTACTCCTAGCCTTTTGTTCAAAATAATTGGTGACAAAACGCCTCAATTTTATCCCAACTACCGATAAAAACATCATAAATCCAAATTATACTAAATATACTAACCACAGAAATAAAAATTTTTCTAAATTCATTACGTCTAAGGGAATAAATTTCTTTAAAAGAGAAGACCAGGTACGCGGAGAACAAACAAAGTAGGGGCACAAGGGGTAGGTGATAGCGCGAATGTCCAAAGACCAGGGCGTGAATAGCTGTAAAATAAAGGATAAGTAACCAGAAAAGCCAAACCATGGGACACCTACCAGAAGAAAGACATTTCTTTTTCTCCAGACACGGTATAGTCTCCTCTAAAAGCCCACAAAAACCCAAAATGGCCACCAAAACGTAGGACAAAGGGATACTTAAAGCAGAGATTGTCTCTAGGACCTTGTTTTTAAGGCCCGGGAAAAAACCCTTTTGCATACCGGCAATGATAGTGCGCTCAAGCTGCCAGAAATTGGTTGCTTTGATCACCGTACGTAAGGCCGTAAGTCCAGGGTGTTCTTTTATAAAGACCAACGCTTCCTTGATGGCCCAGCGTTGCTTTTCGGCCTCGTTGAGGTGGGCAAGTTCTTTTTCATGGCCCCGGTACCAGGCAATTTCAGGGGGGTTATCTACTGCTGCCCAGGCCCGGTGAAGCGGGGTATGGGCGTAATTACCCATGTAGAGATTTAGGCCTCCCATGGTATCCACCGCTACAAAATGGCCAAATACCTTATAGTTACGTATTATCCAGGGGGAAAGTGTAACCATCGCGGCCAGAAAAAAGATAAGGCCTGCTAAGAGCCCCTTGCGCTTATTAGGCCAGACAAGAAACAGAAAAACCCCTACAAAGGGAGTAAGCGGATAAGGGACACTGCGCACAAGACTGGCAAGCCCCCAAAAGATGCCGGCCAAGATCAGATAGCACCACTGCATAGACCATCCCCCCACGGTAGTATCTCTACCCTACCCACCCAGCAGATAAGACTCGTTACTGTATTTTGAACACCACCGGTATTGATAAGCCCCTTCCTGGGGCCGGTAGAGGATCAGCTAATTTTAGCGTACGAGATATAGCCTCGTCAAAGAGAGGTTCTCCAGATCGCCGCAGGAATCGCCAATGGATTATATGCCCATTGGGAGCTATTTCTAGGCTCACCTCAGCCCACAAATCTTTACGACCCTTTAAGACCAAAGGTACCTCCCAAAAGGCCTTTAATCTGGCTGATATTCGGGCTCCAAGGTCTTGGGAAACGCCTGCTCCCTTGAGACTCACCCCTTCATCCGGAAAAGGGGCTTTTTGAGACCGCCTTTTTTTTTCGGCCAACGCAGCCAGTATCTCCTTAAGCTTTCTATCTTCAGCCTCGGCGGCCAAACGGGCCAACTTCTGGCGCAAGATTCTCTCCTCATTTACACGTGGTACAGACTTAGGGGCTCGGCTTGACCTCTTCATCTTTTTCGCAAGTAGCCTTTTCTTTCTAGGCTTTTCGAGCACCCTGGGCCTTTTTTTATTTGTTTTGGGCTTAGAGGCCCGGTGAAGGACTTTGGTTTTGGGGCTTTCTGCCCCCTTGGACTTAGGTGGTAAGGCTTGTCCCGTATTAATAGCTCTTAAGTTTACACGCACAATCCGGGGAGGCTTAGGAGACCAGGATGTTGACCACACGCCAAGTCCTATTAACAAGATTAAGTGCAAAACTAGAGAAGAAACAAAGGCCCCTTTCCATTTAGCGGACATGTTCTGGCTCGGTGATAAGACCAATATTAGTTATACCTATGGCCTGAATTTCGGCCAATACTTTGGCTACCACACCATAGGCACAACTTCTGTCGGCCTTAATGTTTACCTCTTTGATCAAAGCCCTTTTTTGGGCCTCACGTAGCCATATACCCAACCGAGAAAGGGCTATCTCTTGACCATTAATAAATATGTGCCCCGTGGCGTTTATAGTAATTAAAAGCGGCTTAGTAGCCTTAAGCTGCCCGGCTTTGGTACGCGGCAAATTAACCTCCAGACCACTGGTCATCATAGGGGCGGTAATCATAAAGATGATGAGCAAGACCAGCATAACGTCTACCAGAGGGGTCACGTTAATCTCGGACATTAACCGTGGTTTAGAGTTCTTCATGGGTTATTTCCCATTGTACTAGGCCTAATCTCAACAAATCTTCTACCAGTTCGCTTAAAGGAAGGCCTATAACATTGGTCACTGAGCCCCTTACCTCCCTTATCATATAAGAAGCTATCCCTTGAATAGCATAGGCTCCAGCCTTGTCCATGGGCTCCCCAGTGGCTAAATAGGCCTCTATTTCGACGGCCTTTAACTTCTTGAACAAGACCTCGGTGCCCACACTACGTGTGCAGAGCTGTTTTTGATACAAAATAGTGTAACCGGTAAAGACCTTATGAGTACGCCCGGAGAGCCTTTGTAGCATGGCCCGGGCCTCGTTTTTATCCCTGGGTTTTCCAAGTATTTTACCCTCACACACCACCACGGTATCCGCCGCAATGATACCAGCATGGGGAAAAAGAGAGGCTACAGAGCGGGCCTTAAGCCCCGCCAAAAGAGAGACATAGTCCTCTGGCTGTTGACCTTGGGCCGGTGGTTCTGCAAGACGTGAAGGATATACCTCAAACTCTAACCCCAACCCAGCCAACAACTCTTGCCTTCGGGGACTCTTGGACGCCAAGACCAGAGGCTTTAGATCCCGAAGAATTCGCGGGCGTTTGAGGTGGTTTGTCGCGCACATTCTTCTAAACTAAGCCCCTTTATTTCGGCGACTTTTTCCGCCACATAACGGACAAAAGCCGGTTCGTTTCTCTTGCCCCTATAAGGCACCGGGGCCAAAAAAGGACAGTCCGTCTCTAACATTAGACGCTCTATGGGCACGTAGCGAACAATCTGGCGAATATTTTCCGCCCGGGGGAAGGTAACGATGCCGGTAATGGAAATATAGCCGCCAAGATCTAATATTTCTCGGGCCTCCTGTTGAGAACCAGCGTAACAGTGAAAGACAAACCTTTCGGGCAATTCTCCTCTCAACAGGTGCATAATGTCTGGTGAGGCCTCGCGGGAGTGGATTACCACGGGCAAGTTGAGCTCCTTGGCCAAGGCCAATTGGCGGACAAAGTGTTCAGACTGTACTTCTCGAGGGCTATATTCCTTGGCGTAATCAAGTCCAATCTCTCCCACAGCTACCATCTTGTTATCGGCCAGAAGGGCCCGGAGAATGGCATAGGTCTCTTCATTGGCCCTCTTGACCTCGTGGGGGTGGATCCCTGCGGTGGCCCAAAGATCATCATAGGCGTGGGCCAATTCAAGGGCTCTAATGGAGGTCTTTAAATCTATCCCTACGTTTATAATGGCCCTTACACCGGCTTCTTTGGCCCTTAATACACAGGCCTCTACGTCCTTTTTAAAGTTATCGAGATTTAAATGGGCATGCGTATCAATAAGCTCCAACATGTCTCCAAACTTACCCAAGTACCTGTAGGTATTCAAGTTTTTGGGAAAAAAGGTTGGTCACGGACTATTGCTCTTTAAATACCGAGTAGTGTCCTTTTAAAAAGGCCTCTACATACCTCTGACGGACCCTTTCATCGGCTAAAGTCATATCAAGCTGACGAGAAAAACCTAAAAGTCGGCCCAATTGATCCAGACGATGGTATAGTTCCTGACTTTCCCCGGACAAGTAGAGGGCTTGCAAGAGATCCCTGACTATCTCTACTTTAAAATCCAACCTCTCCAAGATGTCTTTCAACAATAAAAAACGCTGCTGACGCCCTTTACTCCCCGCTCCCCCTCCTTGTAACCGAAAAAGCAGGTAACTTTCCTCCTCGGCGTGGAAAAAGGCCTCTACCACCATTAGATGATAGGCCAACCGGAGGCGAAGATAGAGGTAATCTTGGGTAAGCAAGATATACCCCTTACCTCCCTCTTTGGTAACACGGCCCTCTACAAAGGACCGTGACAGTACCGAAAAGAAGCCTCCTAAATTGAATTCCACCGGTCCCTTCCAAGATATCCCCTCATGGGTCATACCCTGCCAAAGGACATGTAAGGGCCGACAGCGGAGATCAGCAATAGAGACCTCGCGCTGGAAGAGGGCCTGCCGACGGATACCGTGTCCCAAGTCCCACAAAAAAAAGGCCACTGGTAGGCGCGGATCTTGTAGAACATGCAGGGGCCCTTGTTTGCCTATATGGAACAATTCCCTCGCCCCGGCTTCGTGAGCAAAAGTAATAACATCCTGCAGGGTGTCAAAATCTGAGGGGTTAGATACCACAGAGAGATCTTCGCTTTCAGGTAGATCCATGGTAAAGGGAATCACCTTGCGCCAAAGGGAGAAAAACCCCGGCCTACTGTAGGAGAGAATCTCCGAAACCGAAGTAGCCCTAAGCCGGTGTCGCTGAAAAAAATCTCTCTGTCCTAGGCGCCAAATACCCTGCTCAGCCACGGGGCAGAGGCCGGTTATAAAAAGCTCCTCTTTGTGGGTAATTATCCACGAAAGGACATGGGGGCCCTTTAAATGGGCCATTATCCCTTGGGCATAGTTTTCCAGTAATACCAGTTTTTCCGAGGATAAAAGCCTTCTTGATTCCTCAAAGACCACCACCCCGGAGGTCTCTTTTATTAACACCTGAGGACGTTGGGGGTTTTCGGAAGAGACAGGATAAAACCACCCCTGTATCCTGTAGGAAGGGCTTTTCTGGATCAGCAAAGTCCCCTCTGTACACAACCTTTCTTTGTCTTTTTCAGGCCAATATAGGGCCTGATCTCTTATTTCCTTTAAAAAGGCCTTTAATTTTTCGGGACTAAAAGACTTTATCTCCCTTACCGGAGGCCAAAAGGGCCAGTCTTTTTGGGGACTAAACCACAAGAAGACCGACTGGCCCTTAAATTCTTCTAAATCGGCACTCCCCTCACAGATTACCTTTGTCTCCGGCACCGGAATCTTTAAGATGTTTCGTACTTCCCCAAGCCGTGCCGCGAAAGCACCCACTAAAGAGGCCTGCCGCAGGTCTATCTCGCGCAGATCAAAGACTTTCTTTCTTGCCTTTTGCGGCAACAGCTCCCGGGCCTCTTTCATCTTTTGGTCAAGTATAGGGAACAACCATAAAAAGCGTCCCGGAGCCAAATCATGGAGACAAAGTAACGTAAGCTTCGCCTTAACAGCCACTTCTTCCAAACAAGCCTCAAGGACATGTGCCTCTGCTGGTCCCTGAAGCAGGCGCTCTTCCAGATCATTTAGCAGCTTCAAACAATCGTATCTGTGGGTCAAAAGGGCCCTGTAGGCCAAATTAAGCCTCTTAAAGCGCGAAAACCCTTCACTCAGGTGAAAGGACACCAACCTTGAATCAAAGCGGCTATCTTGGCTCATGAGCTTCCAAAAGAGAAAGAATACTTACCAGGCTGTGTCTTAGGGATCTATCAAAAACAAAAGGCCACAAACGACGCAATAGTCGATACCCCCCAATCTCCTCCACCCCTGCTCCGGCAAAGGGCATATGGAACGACAAGACCAGATCTCCCCCCTGGTAGAGCCTCTGCGTGTAAGTGTCTAGACACAACCATTGCCCCTCGGATACTTCCTCCAAAAAAGAGGCCTGAAAGAGGGCGGGTATCCCTAGACGTTTCAAGTAGGCAGCCTCCATACCCATGAGGTCCCCCCCTGCCCACACAAGCCCTTTTATACCGGAAAGGGGCTTTTCTAAAAGGGAACACGTCTTCTGGGGCACAAGGAATAAGCCTCCCTTGGGGGTAAAACTAGCTGGTGCACTGACCACCCCGTGGTGAACAGGCACCCCACCCTTTACTATAAGGCTCTGGCTAGAGAAATCTAACGGGCCCGATAGAAACTCTAGGTGGTAGATCCATATCTTGTTTTGGGCATCCTTCAACCAAAGGCACCTACAAGGGCTTCGAAAATAGCGTTCTAATCGAAAGGAGACTTCTAAAATAAGACGAAGCTCATCGACCTCTAAACCAGTCACCGATGACGTCCAAAAAGGCGGAGGCTTAGGTAAAAAAAACTCCCTATCTTCTATGACTAACCTTAGCTCATGGGCAGAGGCTGGGGAAGTTGTTTCCCACAAGCCTCGTACTAAGGGCCTTGCCGGAAGAGAAAACAGGAGCAACCCCTCCAACAGGGCCTCATACCCCCAGGGCTCGCGGAGACCTTTATAGAGCTCTTCAAGATCGGGCAGAAGCTGTTTCAGGCCCCCTGGATGACAGAAAAAGAGAAACTTGCCCGGAGACCATTTGGCCCATTGTTTGCGTAAATCAGACTGTAATTTATAAGGCAGGCGCCTGTCTTTATCCTCCAACCCAAGAGAACGCTTAATGACCTTGGGCACAAATACCAAAGCAGGGGGGACCGGAATATCTAGAATGTTTCTTGCCTCAGCTAAAAGGGCCGTATTAAAACCCACCCAATCTCTATATGCCAGATCTAAAATCGAAAGATCTAACACACAGGGCAACTCTGCCTGCTCTCCGGCAAGCAGACGCTGAATTTTCCCCTCTACCTCTTCCCAAGAATAAGCCAAATCCGGGGGCAAATTCTCCAAGGCCAAGTAGTGATTTACCAAACACAATACCTCGGTTAAGAATTCCTGGAGATAAACCTTAAGGGACTCCTCTTTAAAAAAGACCTTATTCCTAAAGACCTGCTCCAAAAAGGTCAGGCGTTGGTGTATGCGCTGGTGCAAATCTTTTGCCACTTCTTGGCGCCACACCAGCATTTCAGGCCATTGCGCCTCGGCCTCCCGCATGAGTGGCGCCCGAGGATTGCTAAAAACCCTTTTTAAAAAAGAAATAAGTTTCACCCTCTAGCCCCTTGGCCGGTATGCAGCATCTATTTCCTTGCTTATTTGAAGACCTGCTCCGTAAGTAGCAGAAATTATCCTTGCCAAACTCCTTACCATATTACTAGGAGCACAAAACAACTGACAATTGAATATTATCGTGACGAACGGAGGCTACCTCCTGGCCGTCATGCGATTTTTCATAACGAGCATTTTTTGTCATGGCGAGCGAACGTAATGCGAAGCA
>JALSKZ010000048.1 GCA_026988575.1 Thermodesulfobacteriales bacterium
AGGCCACGGTTTTATATCATTGGGCCAGGCTTATGGAGTTGATCTACGTGGCCGAGAGGCTAAAGGAGGTCTTTGATAAGATACCTTATCCGCAGGACTTAAAGATTCTCCCCATAAGGCCTCGGGCAGGGGAAGGGGTGGGGTGCCTTGAAGCCCCTCGGGGTACTCTTATTCACCATTATCAAACCGATGAGCAGGGCCGTATAGTTAAGGCCAATCTCCTTGTGGGCACTACGCATAACATAGCGCCTCTTAACCTAGAAGTAATAAAGTGGGCCCAAGAACAGGGACAAGGGCCGTATGACCTAGATACTATCGCACGGCGTATCAGGGCCTATGATCCTTGAATTTCTTGTGCTACCCATTGCCTGGAGGGCAAAAAAGGTATTGTTCTGGTAATTAAACGCCTTAATAAAAAGGAAAAATGCTGGAGGGGAGATGCGCAGGAGGCGTAATCAAAAAAAGATTAAAGTCCGTGCAGAGTGTGCTCGGTGTGCTTCGGGATACGTAGGACATATGACCGTAGCGGAACTAAAAGAAAGGGCTATAGGAGATGAGTTTGATGCCCGTTGTCCAGAGTGCGGCCAGATCCACCTAACCCGCGAGGAGATTGAGGAGCTAGAGAGGACAAAAATTACCCAAAGTGAGGTATATAAAAAGATCATAAAGAAGGCCCTGGTGATCTGAGTTAGCTTTTTTTGAGCTTGGGTTTTATAGCAAGCAGTTTTAACTCCTCAAAGAGCAAATCTCTTACCCGGATCAGGGCCTTTTGTAGGGGGTTAGAGAGGCCGATGCCTGTGGATATATCCTGAGGAACTACGGCAAAGGCCTTTAAAGAAGGTTTTATCCCCTGAAGGCGGGCCAGGCGCAGGGCGTCTTTTAGGCCTAACTGATGGACACTGGCCATTTGACCGTCCTCTAAGGCCTCTATGGCTTCCCAGTCAAAGATTCTTATATTCCCTGGAGGCCCCTCTCCTTGAAAGATGTCGAATAAGAAAACAATATCAAAGGGGCGCATTATATTTAGGAGCCCCAATCCTGCACAACCTCCATCCACCAAAGTGATCTGCGCCGGGAAAAGATAATGCTTTTCTAGATACTTTATGAAATGTACGCCAAATCCTTCGTCTTTAAGCAATATATTGCCTAGACCAATAAGACCTATCTGGGCCACAGGCTACTCCTTTTTGTTTAAAGATATTGCTTAATCTCCCTCCATGGCCTGCTTCGAGTTTATCGGCCTTTTGTCTGTTCATTCTTAAAGCGCCTCTTACCAAAGCCAGGCTCCCCTAAGACCGAGGTGGTCCTGAAATTTTTGTTTTGGGTCGGTAAAAACTTCGGCCTCATCCTAATAATTTTTACAGATTCGGCCGAAATAATACACGTGTGAGAAAAAGCTTTAGGAGGGAAAGATGAGTCGTTTGTTATGGAATGGTTTAGGAAAGCTAAAAAGACGTGATTTTTTGAAGGCCTGTACCATTCTTACCGCAGCTATGGGCCTGCCGGTAGAGATGGTCGATAAGGTAGCGGCCGCTATTAAATCTCCCCAGAGGCCTCCGGTCATTTGGCTCCACTTTATGGAGTGTACAGGTTGTTCGGAGTCCCTCCTGCGGGCTTCCCATCCTGATATAGCCCGGCTGATCTTAGATATCATTTCGCTGGAATATCACGAAACTCTGATGGCTGCCGCGGGTAAACAGGCAGAAGAAGTCCTAGAGGCATCCGTTAAAAAATATAAAGGTCGATTTATTTGTGTGGTGGAAGGGGCCATATCTACTAAAGACGGAGGCGTTTACTGCAAAATCGGTGGGCGTACCTCTTTAGAAATTTTAAAAGATGTGGCTTCGCAGGCCAAAGCCGTGGTGGCGGTGGGTACTTGTGCCTGTTTTGGTGGAGTCCAAGCTGCCCATCCTAATCCCACGGGGGCGGTAGGAGTAGGAAAAATCATTACCAACAAGCCCTTAATTAATGTTCCTGGCTGCCCGCCTAATCCTTACAATATTCTGGGTACTTTGGTCTACATCCTTACCTTTGGTAAGTTCCCCGAGCTAGATAAGTATCGCCGGCCCAAGTTTGGTTACGGTCGCCGTATTCACGACCAATGCGAGCGTCGCCCACACTTTGATGAAGGGCGTTTTGTGGAACAATTTGGCGATGAGGGGCACAAGAAGGGCTATTGTCTATATAAAGTAGGCTGTAAAGGGCCTGTTACCTACGCCAACTGCCCTGTAGTGCGTTTTTGTGATGTAGGGGTGTGGCCGGTAGGTTCTGGTCACGGGTGTCTGGGGTGTACAGAACCAGATTTCTGGGACAAGATGGAACCCTTCTACGAACACCTCCCTGGTGTAGAAGTCCCTGGAGGACAAGGCATCATAAGCAAGGCAGACAAAGTCGGTAAGGTGGCTTTAGGAGCGGCAGCCGTTGGGATAGCCGCACACGCCACCGCCGGGGTAGTCAAAAAAATTGCCCACAAAGAAAAGGAGGAATAAGACATGGCCAGGAAGATCACCGTTGATCCTCTAACCCGTATAGAAGGTCATTTGCGTATAGATGTAGAGGTGGAAAGAGGCAAGATTAGAGATGCCTGGGCTTCAGCCCAGATGTGGCGCGGTATTGAGGTGATTTTAAAGGGTAGAGACCCCAAAGATGCCTGGGCCTTTACCCAACGAATATGTGGGGTGTGCACCACGGTACACGCTATCACTTCGGTGAGGGCAGTGGAAAATGCCCTTCAAATGGAGATCCCCCTCAATGCCCAATATGTACGTAATATAATTTTGGCGGCTCACGCCATGCAGGACCATATTGTACATTTTTATCAGCTATCGGCCTTGGATTGGGTAGATGTAGTCTCGGCCCTTAAGGCCGACCCCCGAAAGACAGCTTCTCTGGCCCAGAGTTTCTCTCCTTGGCCTGGTAACAGTGTAACCCGCTTTAGAGAAATTAAAGAAAAAATAAAGGCGCTGGTAGAGAGTGGTCAGCTTGGCCCCTTTGCTAATGGTTATTGGGGGCATCCGGCCATGAAGCTCCCTCCCGAAGTAAATTTGTTGGCGGTGTCTCATTATCTTGAGGCCTTAGAATACCAATATAAGGCCGATCAAGTGGTGGCCCTGTTCGGGGGTAAAAACCCCCATATTCAAACAGTAGTAGTAGGTGGAGTAGCCCTGGCCATAAATCCAGACAACGAAGCTACTTTAAATATCGAACGTCTCATGTGGGCCAAGGAACTCCTCTTGAAGCTCAGAGATTTTGTACATCAAGTCTATCTCATAGATGTCTGCGCTATCGGGGCCCTTTATGCCGATTGGCTAAGATACGGTGCTGGTGTGACGAACTATTTAGCGGTACCTGATATGCCTCTTGATAGTAAGGGTACCCGGTTTGATTTGCCTGGGGGGACCATATTTAATGGTGATTTTTCTACGGTGGTACCCATTAAGAGTTTTGATGATCCCTATTTCCGCGACAACGTAGCCGAGTGCATTACTCATTCTTGGTATGATGGAGACTGGACCAGACACCCCTGGGAGGAAGAGACTGTACCACACTACACAGATTTTCAGCCCAACGGAAAGTATTCTTGGTCTAAAGCCCCGAGATTTAAGGGCAAACCAATGCAGGTGGGGCCTTTGGCACAGGTGCTTGTGGGGTATGCCTTGGGACACGAAGCCACCAAAAAATGGGTAGACTACGCGGTGGATAAAGTTTCCAAGATTGCCGGCACCAAGGTCCCCCTTTCGGCCCTGCACTCTACCCCTGGGCGTCATCTAGCCCGGGCCATTAGGGCCTCCATCCTGGCAGATCTGGCCTTAAAACACCTGGATCTCCTCGTCAAAAATATTGGCCAGGGTGATTTAGAGATCTACACGCCGCCCAAGTTTCCCAAGGGAGTCCAGAAAGGAGTAGGCTTTCACGAGGCCCCCAGAGGGACCCTCTCCCACTGGATAGTCATTGAAGACGGACGTATAAAAAACTATCAGGCCGTGGTGCCTTCTACCTGGAATGTTAGCCCTAGAGATAGTGCCGGCAATAGGGGGCCTTATGAGGCTTCTTTAATTGATAATCCGGTGGCTGATCCTGAACGCCCCTTGGAAGTCTTACGTACAGTACATTCTTTTGATCCCTGTATCGCCTGTGCGGTACACGTCCTAAACCCTCAAAAACAAGAAATTGTCCGGGTAAAGGCCTTATGAGGAGGGCAAAATGATGGCTTACAAACGTATAAAAGTTTGGAGTGTCCTGTTGCGTCTTTTTCACTGGGCGTTTGCCCTTTCCATCGTTACCCTGTGTATTACCGGCTACTACATCCACAACCCCTTTGCTCTGGGGCCTTGGGAGGGTACGCCTACTACTTTTATAATGGCTAAGACGCGGCTAATACACTTCATAGCGGGTTTTATTTTTATAGCCGCCGTAATAGTACGATTCTACCTCCTGTTCTTTGGCAATCGCTTTGAACGCTTTACCGACTTTGTCCCTATAACTCCCCGAAATTTTAAACGTCTGTTGGCCACTATCAAACATTATCTCTATCTGTCCGATGAGCACGTGCCCCACGGAGGGCATAACCCCTTGGCCGGAACCGTTTATTTAGTGATGCTCTTGTTGAGCATACTCATGATTTTTAGCGGTCTCTTTTTGCTCTTTCCCGAAAGCAGTTTCTGGGTAGGTTGGGGTAAGACCCTATTTGGCACCCAGCAGTCTGCTCGTCTGGTACACTACTTTTTCTTTTGGGTCTTTTTGGTCTTTAGCCTTATTCATGTCTATTTGGTGGTCTGGAACGATATCTTTGGCTGCGAAGCCATAGTGTCCAGTATCTTTTCCGGACGCAAATTTGTTCGTTCAGACAAACATTAGCTTTAAAGGGGCTGGTTGCCTGTGATGGTAAGCAGCCCCTTTGCTTTTTCTAGGTCTTTCGGGTAATTAATGTTGAAAAAGCTAAGTCCCTGAGGGTCAAATTTTCTCCATTCTCTTGGGGTAATAAAACGGGCCCCCTTTCCCTTCAAGAAGTTACGCATCGAACCATGAAGGGCCCTTTTTGAAGACCAGCCTTTAATGAGTAACCTACGATATATCCCAGGGAAGGGGAGTATTTTTCCCTGGTCGTCTACACAAACCACAGCGGGCTCTGGACTCTTAAGGGCCACCTGAATCAGATATTTTAGTAGGTTTACGGCCAAAAGTGGTTGGTCGCACGCGCAGACCAGGAGGAGATCTTGGTCTGCTGTCTCTTTCAGGGGGCCTAACAGGGCCGTTAAGGGGCCGCTTTGGGGAACTTCATCGTAAAAAATTTTGTCCCAAGAAAGGAATCTATACGGATTTTCCATCCCTTTTTGGCCCACCGATAGCCAAACCTCCTGACAAACCTTGCGGAGCCCTTTTAGAGTCCATCCGATGAGAGGCTCTTTATTTAATAAGGCCAGGCTTTTGTTTTTACCAAATCTCTTGGCTTGCCCCCCGGCCAATACAAGGCCTATGGTCCTGTTTGAAGACGGTGGCATCTCCCTTTGGCCTCCCTAAGATAGGGGTTTTCTAACATCAATAATTTTAAAAGTAATTTTAAAAAAAATTTCAGAAACAGGATATCCGTTCATCTTTATCCTTGCTAATAATCTTTTATAGCCATAATTTTCCTTGACACCCCAAGGGGGCACACGTATAAATAGAGCGGCTTAATGAGTGGCGGCTCATTTTTTTGTTGTGTGAGGTGAATTTGTTTCAAAGGCAGACTGTACCATTAGAGCTTGGGTCTAAGCGGTGGTCCAGTATATTTTTTCTGCTCAGGCATTGATGTTTTAAAAAACTAAATAAGGAGGTAGGAGTATGCCGAGCTATGTAAACCCTGAAAAGTGTGACGGATGTAAGGGCGGAGAAAAGACGGCATGTATGTACATCTGCCCGAATGACCTCATGATCCTTGATACTGAGGCAATGAAGGCCTATAACCAGGAGCCAGATCAGTGCTGGGAGTGTTATTCTTGCGTTAAGATTTGCCCGCAGGGCGCCATCTCTGTACGTCACTATGCCGATTTTGCTCCTTTAAATGGTACCTGTCAGCCCATGCGTGGTACCACGGACATTATGTGGACCATTAAGTTCCGTAACGGCGTAGTAAAGCGTTTTAAGTTCCCCATCCGTACCACACCCGAAGGTGAAGCTGATCCTACGGTGGGCAAGCCTGATCCTGATCTTTCTGCAGTGGGTGATAACCGTCTGTTTACCCAGGTTGCGGACAATGTAACTCCGGCGGTTCCTGAAGCTGTAGCATGGAAGTAAGGGAAACAAAACGAAAAATAAAATTTTTTAGATAAAAGGAGGGATATTATGGGTAAGATTTGGTCTTACAATCCTGGGCTTCCTTGTGCTGAGCCCGAGATCGTAGAAAAGGAAACTGATATTCTTTTGGTTGGTGGCGGTATGGCTTGCTGTGGTGCTGCCGTAGAGGCGGTACGTTGGGCCAAGCCTGCTGGCTTGCGGGTCACCTTGGTGGACAAGGCTGCCCTTGAGCGTTCTGGTGCGGTGGCCATGGGTCTTTCGGCTATCAACACCTACATTGGCGAGAATAAGCCTGATGACTACGTCCGCATGGTACGCTGCGACCTCATGGGGATCATCCGTGAAGACCTTTCCTTTGACGTAGGTCGCCATGTTGACGATACCGTACACTGCTTTGAGGAGTGGGGGCTTCCTATCTGGAAGAAGACCGACGATGGTAAGACTTTAGACGGCGCCGAGGCCAAGGCCAAGGGGCTGACTCTTAAGAGCGGTGCCAAGCCTGTTCGTTCTGGTCGCTGGCAGATCATGATCAACGGTGAATCCTATAAGTGCATTGTTGCTGAAGCGGCCAAGAACGCCATGGAACAGCTTGGTGAAAATGGCGAGATCCTTGAGCGTGTATTTATCGTTCGTCCTTTGATGGATGCCAATGAACCCAACCGCTGCTGCGGTGGTGTAGGTTTCTCTGTCCGTGAAAATAAACTTTACATCATCAAGGCCAAGGCTACCTTGATTGCCACTGGTGGTGCGGTTAATATCTTCCGTCCTCGTTCCGTGGGTGAAGGTCAGGGCCGTGCCTGGTATCCGGTCTGGAACCCTGGTTCTGGTTACGCCATGTGTGCCATGAGTGGTGCCAAACTCGTGCTCATGGAAAACCGTTTTGTGCCTGCTCGTTTTAAAGACGGTTATGGTCCGGTGGGTGCCTGGTTCTTGCTCTTTAAGGCCCGGGCTAGCAACGCCTTTGATGAAGACTATATTGCCAAGCACAAGGGTGAGCTCGAGAAGTTTAAACCCTACAGCGAGGCTTCTGTTATCGGTACCTGTCTCCGTAACCACGCCATGCTCATCGAGATGAAGGAAGGTCGTGGTCCTATCTACATCCACACCGAGTGGGCCCTTCAGGAAGCCATGAAGAACATGGATAAGAAACAGTTCAAGAAGCTCGAGGCCGAGGCCTGGGAAGACTTCCTTGACATGTGCGTAACCCAGGCTGGTCTTTGGGCCTGCTTGAACATCGAACCTGAGAAGGTACCTTCGGAAATTATGCCTACTGAGCCTTACTTCCTTGGTTCTCACGCTGGTTGTGCTGGTGCCTGGTGCTGTGGTCCGGACGAAGACTGGGTACCTGACCAGTACAAAGAACCCTGGAAGGAAATCGGTATTTACAACCGTATGACCACGGTTAAAGGTATGTTCTGTGCTGGTGACACCGTTGGTGCTTGTGGCCACAAGTTCTCCTCTGGTGCCCACGTGGAAGGTCGTATTGCGGCCAAGGCCATGGTGAAGTTCTGCCTTGACAACAAAGACTATACTCCTACTCCTAAGGAAGATCCTGAGGCCCTTAAGAAAGAGATCTATGCTCCTTGGTATCGTTTTGAACAGTACAAAGAGGCCACCACTGCTTACGAAATCAACCCCAATTACTTGTTGCCCAAGCAGATTCAGACTCGTCTGATGAAGCTTATGGACGAGTATGTAGCTGGTATCGCTACCTACTACCAGACTAACAAGGTCATGCTTGAGCGTGGTCTTGAGCTTCTCAACATGCTCAAAGAGGATATGCAGCTCGCTGCTGCTCGTGACCTCCACGAGCTCATGAGGGCTTGGGAGAACATCCACCGTGTATGGACTGCTGAGCTCCACCTCCGTCACGTGCTCTTCAGAGAGGAGACCCGTTATCCTGGTTACTACTACCGTGCGGACTTCCCCGAGCTCAATGAGGCTGAATGGCGCTGCTTCACCCTCTCCCGCTACAACCCCGAAAGCGGTGAATGGGAAATGGAGAAGTTCCCCTACGTCCAGATCATTCCTGATCCTCTAGGGCCGTAAGATGGGGCTAATTAGTTAATAAAAACTCCAGGCGTCGTAACCAATACGGCGCCTGGAGTTTTTTTAAGTATTCAGGCCTGAGGCCTCAGAAAAGAGGTTTGAGGTCTGAGTGCAGGAAATTTCGATTACAGGAGGCCAGTATGGGAGAGGGTAAGATCCTCGTTGTGGGAGGAGGAATTAGCGGTCTTACAGCTGCCGTGGAGGCAGCGGAAATGGACTATGACGTGATTCTTATTGATAAGGAGCCTTCTTTAGGGGGTAGGGTAGCGCAGCTACGTTATTATTTTCCTAAACTTTGTCCTCCTACTTGTGGTTTAGAGATCAATTATCGGCGTATTAAGGAGAATCCTCGTATAACCTTTTATACCTTGGCCCAAATAAAAAAGATTGAGGGAGAGCCAGGGAATTACAAAGTAACCGTTGAAATATCTCCGCGTTACGTAAACGAAAACTGTACCTGTTGTGGCGAGTGCGAAAAGGTATGTCAGGGGGAGCGTGTAGACACCTTTAACTTTGGTCTAGGTAAGACCAAAGCTATATATCTGCCCCATGAACATGCGTTTCCTATGCGGTATGTCTTAGATAAGAGTGCTTTGGCCGAGGGGGATCTTGAGCGTATCAAAGAAGTCTGTAAGGCTGGGGCTATTGATCCGGACATGCAGCCTCAGACTCTGGAATTTAATGTAGGGGCCATTATATGGGCCACGGGCTGGAAGCCCTATGACGCCACCAAGATGGACAATCTATGCTATGGGAAATATCCCAACATAATTACGAACATGCAAATGGAACGCCTTGCTGCTCCTAACGGGCCTACCAAGGGCAAGATCCTTCGCCCTTCGGATAATAGTGTGCCCCAGACCATAGCCTTTGTCCAATGTGCAGGTTCAAGGGATGAGAATCATCTACCTTATTGTTCCTATATTTGTTGTTTGGCCTCGTTGAAACAGAGTCTTTATTTTGCCGAGCAAAATCCCGACGGTAAGGTCTATATCTTCTACATAGACATCCGTACACCAGGACGTTACGAAAAGTTCCTTAACCGCGCGAAAGAAGAGGCCAATATAGAATTTATCAAGGGTAAGGTAGCCAAGATAGAGCCGGCAGATAATGATGACCTCGTTGTTATCGCCGAGGATACCTTGAGTGGAAAGAGGGTAGAACAAAGGGTTAACATGGTAATATTGGCCACCGGGATGCAACCAAGCCTTGCTGGTGAAAATATACCGGTCCCCTTAGAGAGGGATGAAAACGGGTTTGTTATACCCAGTGAGGCCAAAGGGATGTATTCCTGTGGTTGTGCCCGTATGCCTTTAGATGTTATGAGCTCTAACGAAACAGCGACAGCAGCGGCCCTAAAGGCCATTCAAACTTTGGTAAGGGGGTAATTCCATGGAAAAGATAGGGGTCTTTATTTGCACCTCCTGTAATATCGGTGACAGGTTAGAAGTTTCGGAACTTGAGGCGGCGGCTAATGAGCAGGGTTGTGCTTATTGTGCCTCCATGCCTTTTTTGTGTGGTAAGGAGGGGGTCTCGGCCATTAAGTCCGCCATCCAAGAGCAGGGCCTTGATAGTGTAGTTATTTGTGGGTGTTCGCAGAGGGTGAACTACGATGTCTTTGATTTTGGTAATGTCCCGGTAGAACGGGTGAGTCTGCGAGAGGGTGTGGTTTGGAGTAGGTGGCCCACTCCTAAAGAAGGTGAGGAGCTTCCAGAGGACGAGAGCCAGATAGAGGTGGCCGAAGGGGTATCTTTTAAAGACGAACTCATGGCCTTGGCCAAGGACTATGTACGCATGGGCGTAGTAAAGATGCAAAAGTATGCTCCTCCAGAGCCCTACAAACCTGAAGAAGAGATATCCTGGAAGATTCTGGTCATGGGAGGAGGGGTTGCTGGTCTTACGGCGGCCCTCGAAGTGGCCAAGGCGGGGTACGAAGCGGTAATTGTAGAAAAAGAAAACGAGTTGGGTGGCTTTGTCGCCAAGATGAAAAAACAGCTCCAGGTAGGGGCCCCTTACAGGGAGTTAGAAGAACCAGTAGTGAAGAAGTTGATTGCTGAGGTAGAAGGAAACGATAAGATACAGGTTATTACTGGTGCCACGGTAGAAAAAATTGCTGGTGCCCCGGGCTTTTTTGATATCACCCTTAAAAAGGGAGGAGGGGAAGATCAGCTGCGTGTCGGAGCCATTGTGGTGGCCACAGGCTGGAAGCCTTATGATGCTAGTAAGCTTGAGGAACCTTATGGTTACGGCAAATATCCTGATGTGGTTACCAATGTCCAATTTGAAGAGATGCTGGCCAAAGGGGAGCTCAAGCGACCCTCTGACGGTTCTCCTGTGAAGAGCGTGGCTTTTATCCAGTGTGCGGGTCAGCGTGATCCGGAGCATCTTCCCTATTGTTCTTCGGTTTGCTGCTTAGTCTCTCTAAAGCAGGCCAAGTTGCTCCGCGAGATGGATGAAGAGGCCAAGGCCTATATCTTTTATAAAGATATGCGGACCATGGGTATATACGAAAACTTTTACCAGAGCCTTCAGAACGATCCGGGAGTATTTCTGACTAAGGCCGAGGTTCAGTCCATTGCTCAAGGCGATGATGGTCGGATGGTGGTAGAGGTGAGTCAGACCCTCTTGGGTGAAGATATGGCTGTCCCTGTAGACTTGGTGGTCTTGGCTACAGGTATGGTCCCCACCACGGCCGATGATCCTATCATCCCTCTGGAATATCGTCAGGGGCCTGGTTTCCCCGAGCTTGAACTCTTTTACGGCTATGCTGACTCCAATTATATTTGTTTCCCTTACGAGACAAGACGTACAGGGATTTATAGCGCTGGGTGTGTGCACCAACCTATGGGCATTATGCAAGCCATGGAAGATGCCACTGGTGCAGCATTAAAGGCTATTCAATGTTTAAAGGCCATTCAGGCCGGCCACGCGGTGCATCCGCGTACCTGGGATTTTGCTTACCCGGAATTCAATTTCAAGCGCTGTACCCAGTGTAAACGGTGTACCGAAGAGTGTCCGTTTGGAGCCCTAGATGACGATCCTAATGGGACTCCTATGCCCAATCCCACACGTTGTCGACGCTGTGGTACGTGTTTTGGGGCCTGTCCGGAACGCGTCATCAACTTCAAGGATTACAATATCGACATGGTTAGTTCCATGCTTAAGGCCTGCGAGATGCCTGAGCCAGACTATGGGCTGTTCCGTATGATAGCCTTTGTATGTGAAAACGACGCCCTTCCCGCCTTAGATATGGCGGCCTATCATCGGGCCAATTTCCCTCTTTCTATTCGTTTTATCCCGGTGCGGTGTCTAGGTGCGGTAAACGTGGCCTGGGTGCGTGATGCTATGAGCGGTGGTTGGGATGGAGTATTGATGCTTGGTTGTAAATATGGAGAAAATTATCAGTGCCATTTTGTTAAGGGAAGCGAATTGGCCAATCGTAGAATGGAAAACGTGGCCGAAACTTTACAACAGTTAGCCTTAGAATCTGAACGTGTGGTCCTTCACGTAGTGGCCATTGATGAGTATGATAAAGTACCCAAGTTGCTCCAAGAATTTCAGGAGAGCATGGAAGCCATAGGTGAAAGTCCGTTTAAAGGTTGGTAAGGAGGAGGGTTATAATATGGCGCGTATAATCGAGCCGGATCTGAATTTTGTAAAAGGCGTAATAGATGCTGGCGGTGACACGCTCAAAAAGTGTTACCAGTGTGCCACGTGTGCCGTGGTCTGTCCGCTGTCTACCAATGAAAATCCGTTCCCACGTAAGCAAATGATTTTGGCCCAGTGGGGTATGAAAGAGCAGATAGCGCGTGATCCCAGTATATGGCTGTGTCACCAGTGTAGCGACTGTACGGCCTATTGTCCCAGGGGTGCTCGTCCAGGGGATGTATTAGCGGCTATTAGGAGCATGGCTATTCGAGAATATGCAGAGCCCAAGATTCTCTGGTCTCTTTATAACAACCCTGCTGGTCTCATAGTGCTGTTCGGGGTGGCTTTAGTAGTGGTGTTAGCGGCGATTCTGGCGGCCAATCATGGTATGCCTGAACTGGAAGTGCCTGTAAAGTTTTCCCATGGACTATTCCACGGTTTCTTGCCGGTACTTTACGTAGACGCCATCTTTTTACCGGTAGCTGGTTTTGCCGCCTTGATTGCTATTCGTGGTATTGCCAATATGTGGAAGCAATTTACAACGGGTCTTGACATACCCGAGGCTTATAAACCCACCACCATGGAGATGATTACGCGTTACATCATTCCCACTTTTAAGGAGATCCTTGATCACGAGCGTTTCAAAAAGTGTGGGGTAAATTACGAGCGTTTTAATGGTCACCGCTATTTGCTTTACGCCTTTATTGTCCTTTTTGTAGTGACTAATATCGTGTTTATAGGCGCTGACTTTTTGGGTTTCCATACGCCCTGGCCCTTGTGGAATCCGGTCAAGATTTTTGCTAATTTGGGTGCAGTTATCCTGATCTACGGTAGTGTTCTCCTCATCCAGAATCGTAAGGCCCGCGAAGCCGAAGGTAATCTATCTGGTTCGTATGCTGATTGGTTTTTGCTGTATCTCATTCTATTTATCGGCATTACCGGTTTAGGTGCGGAGATACTGCGTATTCTAGGTTTGCGGTTGGCTTATGCCGTCTATATCTTCCATCTCATGTGTGTATTTGTCCTCTTCTTGGGATTACCTTTTTCCAAATTTGCCCACTTACTTTATCGTTCCACGGTAATGGTATATGATCGTTATGTTACTGATGTAAGGGCGCGTATGGAGACTTCAGCGCCAGCGGCTACAGTGGTAGAGGAGGCAGCAGCCGCAGGGGAAGAATCTTCAGAAGAAGCGGCTGCTGAAGAGGGGCAACAAGAAGCGCAATAGTCAGTCTTCTCTTGACAGTAAGTAGGTTGCTGTTATATTTCCAACGGCAGGTCTGGAGACGGACCTGCCGTTTTTGTGGAGAGGTTCCCGAGTGGTCAAAGGGGTCGGGCTGTAAACCCGATGGCTCAGCCTTCGGAGGTTCGAATCCTCCCCTCTCCACCAGCTCTTGGGCATTAAGCTTGGGGGCGGGAATAGCTCAATTGGTAGAGCATCAGCCTTCCAAGCTGAGGGTTGCGGGTTCGAGTCCCGTTTCCCGCTCCATTTTTTTATATTACGGGGCCCACGTAGCTCAGTCGGTAGAGCACTTCCTTGGTAAGGAAGAGGTCACCGGTTCGATTCCGGTCGTGGGCTCCATCTTATTTCGGAAGGAGGTAGCGAGATGAGCAAGCAGAAGTTTGAGAGGCGGAAGCCGCACTTGAACATTGGGACGATAGGTCACATAGACCACGGGAAGACGACGCTGACCAGTGCGATAACAAGGGTTT
>JALSKZ010000049.1 GCA_026988575.1 Thermodesulfobacteriales bacterium
AGGTGCGGGAGCGTCGGGAATTTTTGCTTTCCCAACGTAGTGATCTGGAAAAGGCTATTGTGGACTTAGAACAGGCGGTAAAACGCATCAATAAGACGTGCAGGGAGCGGTTGCGTGAGGCGTTAGCGCAGGCCAACACAAAGCTTGCCGAAATTTTTCCTTTACTCTTTCCTGGTGGGCGTGCCGAACTGAAGTTTGTGGGTTCCGAAGACCCCCTTGAGGCAGGGTTAGATTTGGAGATAAAACTTCCGGGCAAGCCCATCAGACATTTGGCCATGCTTTCGGGGGGTGAAAAGGCCCTTACGGCCCTGGCTGTACTGTGTGCCTTCTATCTGGTAAAACCAGGGCCCTTTTGTGTGCTGGACGAAGTGGATGCCCCCCTTGACGAGGCCAATACCGAGCGGTTTCTAGGGCTCCTTAAGGAAATGGCCAAGCACGCCCAGATCATTTTGGTAACCCACAATAGGCGTGTTATGGAGGCTGCCGAAGCCCTTTTCGGCCTAACCATGGAAGAAAAAGGCGTTTCCAAGGTGGTTAGTGTGCGCCTTACCGACATGTTAGAGGCTCAGGATTCTTCTCTGCCGTAGACGTCTTCAAAGCGTACGATGTCGTCTTCGCCCAGGTATTCTCCGTTTTGCACCTCGATAATTTCTAAAGGTATTTTCCCGGGATTTTCTAAGCGGTGTTTGGTGGATTTGGGCACGAATACCGATTCGTTTTCGTGGAGGAAGTGTTCTTTATCGCCGATGGTTACCCGGGCTGTGCCTCTAACCACTACCCAGTGTTCTGAACGGTGGTAATGCATTTGCAGGCTCAGGCTGGCCCCGGGGTTTACCACGATGCGTTTAATTTTATAACGAGGGCCTTCTTCCAGCACGGTGTAGCTTCCCCAGGGGCGATAGGTAATTACGTGTTCTTCTGCTTCTGGGTAATTGTGGGCCTTGAGATATTGGACCAGTTTGCTAACCGCCTGAGTTTGTCCTTTTTTTACCAGGAGCAAGGCATCAGGGGTCTCCACCACTAGTAAGTCTTTTATGCCGATGGTGGTAATCAGGCGTTTGTCACCCATTATCATGGTGTCTTGAGTGTCAAAGGACACTATACGGCCCCTTTTTACGTTTCCTTGTTCATCTTTTTCCATGAGCGCAAACAGGGCATCCCAGGAGCCTATATCGTTCCAGGTCAAGTTTAGGGGCACGGTGGCCACCTTTTTTGAACGTTCCATGATGGCGTAGTCGATGGATATCTCCGGCATTTGCGCAAAATTTTGGTGTAGTTTGGCAAAGCCTTGCTCATAGAGGGCATAGATTTCGGGGGCTTGTTGGCGAATTTCTCTTTCGGCGCTTTCCAAACAGAACAAAAAAATGCCTGCGTTCCAGAAATAACCGCCTTCGGCCAAATAACTTTGGGCGGTTTTAAGATCTGGTTTCTCGGTAAAGCGGTCGACCTTGTAGGCGTTAATTTCGGCCCCGTCTAGTTTGTCTCCGGCCTTGATATACCCGTAGCCTGTTTCAGGGTGACTAGGGGTAAGGCCAAAGGTCACCAAATAGCCCTTTTGGGCTATTTGTTCGGCAGCCTTGACCGTTTTGACAAAGTCTTCCTCTGGGTTTATGACGTGGTCTGAGGGACACACCAAGAAAGTTTCCTCGGGCCCTACACCGAGATGCTCTTTGGCGTAGCAAAGCCCGTAGGCTATAGCCGGAGCAGTATTGCGCCCCAGGGGCTCCAGCAACAGGTGATAGCCTTCTAGGCCGCTGAGGTGCGTCTTTACGTGGAATTTGTACTTTTCGCAGGTAATTATTATCAGGTCTTCGGGCCGGACAATCTTAAGCAAGCGTTCCACCGTCTGTTGCAGTAAAGAACGATTGCCCTGGAGTTTAAGAAACTGTTTGGGATATCCCCCCCTGCTCAAAGGCCATAGTCGGGTGCCAGATCCTCCAGCGAGCACTAAGGCTTTCATGATCCCCCCTTTGATTTAATTTTTTAGAGATGGTTGCCCGGTCGATTCTAACACAGACTGCCAAAAGCGACTCTTTAGATTTACTTGTTTGCGCTTGGTAATAGCCGCTTGTAACGGAACATGTACAAAGCGATCATTGATATAGCTTACCATCAGTCCGGTCTTACCGGCCATGGCAGCATGAACGGCATATTGGCCCAAAAAGCCACAATAGATACGGTCATCAACAATGGCCGGTACACTGCGAATAATGTAACTGGGGTCGATATAGCGTAAATATATTTCCGTGTTCTTTTTGGCAAAATAGTCATTTATTTTCTCTTTTAAGAACTTACCGATATCCCCTAGTTTCAGGTTGCCAGAGGCATCGTATTGTGGTTTTTCTGGCTGGACGTATTTTTGCCCTGCGCCTTCGGCCACCACGATCACCGCGTGCTTGCGGGCCTGGAGCCGTTTTTCCAGTACGGCAAGCAGCCCCTTGGGGCCTTCTAGATCAAAGTCGTCTTCGGGTATGAGGCAAAAATTGACTTCTTTTCGGGCCAGGGTGGCGGCAGCAGCAATAAACCCGGAATAACGTCCCATAACTTTGACCAGGCCTATCCCGTTGGGCGCCGCTATGGCCTCGGTGTGGGCACAGCGGATGGCCTGACATGCCATTTCTACAGAGGTGTCAAAGCCAAAGGTCTTAGAGATGAAATATATGTCGTTATCTATGGTCTTAGGGACAGCTACTACAGAGATCTTGAGACGGCGGTTTTTAATTTCTTCTTTTATTTTTTTGGCGGCTCGAAAAGTACCGTCGCCCCCTATCATAAACAGTAAATGTATGTTCAGCCGTTCTAAGGCATCAACTATTTCTTCGATGGGTTGGGGCCCTCGCGATGTCCCTAGTATGGTCCCTCCTAACTCATGAATATTAGAGACTACGTCTGGGTTTAGCTCCATTAATTCGTGTTTATAGCGAGGGATAAAACCCTGTAAACCATAACGAATTCCAAATATGTACCGGATCCCGTAAGAAAAATAGAGCGTAAATACAATAGAGCGTATCACATCGTTAATGCCCGGGCACAGGCCACCACAGGTAACAATGGCGGCCCTGGTCTTTGAGGGATCAAAATAGATCTTGGCCCTAGGTCCAGCCAGCTCAAGAGTAGGGAAAGGTTTGCCCTTTTGCTTACACTCCTTCAAATACTCAGCAGACAGCCTAAGACTTATCCGCATTTCGTCTGATACGTAACAGCAGGGATCATCCTTTTGCAGAGGGGTATCTATACGGCAGGGCCCTAAGTTTTCAATGGAAAGGTCTACATCTTGGTCCACAATTATTTCGTCGATCATTTCTAGGTTGCAATTTCCCATCTTAGGCCTCCTTTTTATGCGATACCTGTTTTTTTTTATTCTCATCGCCTTTTCTTAAAAGAACTTTATTCCGTTCTTTCTTATTTAGGAAGTTTAAAGAAATAATTATTGGAGACTTTTGCAGAATTACCGAGATTAAAGTTGCAAGCACAACCGCAGGGGACCCGGTCCTATCTTTTCGTTCCGAAAAATAGGAACGGATCTTAGAACAGACCTCAAGAACAGATGTTTTACCAAGGTCTCTATCGATATTAAGTTAATAATGGTTTGTTTATATTGACAAATAGCTAATTGGCTATATATAGATAGTATGCCGTTAAAAACCGTCTCAAGACTCTTGAAGGCCGTATCGGATCCTACGCGGTTAAAGATCCTGGCCCTGCTGGCGCAAAGGTCTTTTTGTGTATGTGAGCTTACGGTGGCCCTTGGTCTTTCCCAACCCACGGTTTCCCGTCACCTACAACAACTTGAGGCCGTAGGCTTTTTGATTTCTGAAAGAGAGGGAACATGGGTGATCTATCGCCTGAAACCCCAGGATCCCAAAGCCCAAATCCTAGTAGACCTTTTACTCCCTTGGGTTTTAGCCGATCCGGCAATACAAGACCTCATAAAAAGGGCCCTCCCTCTCGATCGGTATGAGTGTTCCCAGAAAATGCGAGAATCTCTGGAGAAAAGTAAAGGAGGTTAGTGATGGCTATCGAGATCAAAGATCCAGAGTTACAGGAGATATTTGAACACGGAATTTTCTTTCACGGTCATCTGTGTCCGGCTATGCCGCTGGGGATAAGGGCCGGGCTCCTTGCCCGCCGGCGCCTTGGGGTAGAGCGGGCCAAAAGCAAAGAGTTAATGCTACTTTCGGAAACCGGCACCGGCCATTTGATGCAGTGTTTCCTTGACGGGGTCATGATGGCCACTGGATGTACTTATGGTAAGGGTAACTGCCAAAAACTCTACTATAACAAAATGGCCTTTATCTTAATCGACGTGGTGGAAGAAAAGGCCATACGCGTGGCTCTTAAGCCTGAATTTATCAGACAGGCCTTTAAATCACCCTTTATGGAACGGCGCCAGCAGGGGATTCCCCCGGAAATGATCGAACCAGAGATTGCCGAAGCCACAGTGAACAGGGTTTTAAGTCTACCAGAGGAAGATGTATTCAAGGTGAGCGATGTCTATAGCTATCGTTACGTCTACAGCCAGGAAGGGCCCCCGGAATTCTGCCAGTCCTGCGGAGAGGTGGTGTTTGGTAGTAAGGCCCGCGTAAAGAAGGGTAAGATCCTGTGTCTTCCCTGTAGCGGCTATAAAGACTAAATTCAGCCCTTTGGCAAATTGTTACTAGGAGCTCAAAACAGCTGGGCTGTGACCAGTGATCAGTGAGTTGTAGAGGCGAAGGGCTAAAGGCTAAAGGCTAAAGGGCGAGAGGGCTAAGGGATCCGTTCCCATTTTTCGGAACGAAAAATAGGAACGGATCCTTGATCAGTGAGCTGGTATTGCGAGCGCCTTTTTGCGTGTCATTGCGAGCGAAGCGAAGCAATCTAGATCCCTCACTGTGTTCGGGACAGGGATCACTTCGGCGACTGCGTCGCCTCGTGATGACGGCTGTGGGAGAGATCGCCACGGGGACTACGTCGCCTCGTGATGAGCGAAGGGCTGAAGGAGATCCCATTTTTGTCATTCTGAGGGAGCGCTCTTTTCTGTCTTTCTGAGGATGAGTTCTTTTTCTGTCATTCTGAGGGAGCGTAAGCGACCGAAGAATCCACAGATCGATTAAATGGACGATAGGCTAAAGGCAAAGGGCTAAGGGCGATAGGTGATCGATGTTTTAGAGGTTGTAGAGGTTCTAGATGTTTTAGAGGTTGTAAAGGTGGATTATAGGCGAAGGGCGAGAGGGATCCGTTCCTATAATAGCTTAACCTGGGGGAAAGGGTCATGATCTATTGGGTGGTTTCATCGTTGGTATTTGCGGCGGCCTGTGTTTTTTCCATGTTAGGTCTTGGTGGCGCGCTGCTGTATATCCCCCTTTTTAAGTGGTTTGGCTTTGATTTTAAGGCTGTGGCCATTCCCACTGGGCTTTTTCTAAACGGTATTACGGCTTTATCTGCGGCTGTCTATTACTTTCGGGCCGGGATGGTAGATGTTAAGGGTGCTATTCCCATGGCTTTGGCCACTCTTATAGGTGCTCCCCTAGGTGCTCATCTAACTTGTTATGTGTCTACGGAAAAGCTCGTCCTTCTTTTTTCTCTATTTGTATTTCTAGTAGGGCTAAGGATGCTTTTCGTAAGTGGCCAGCCAGAACCCAAAGAGTTCCTTCCTTATAACATGAGAATTATCATAGCCAGTATCGCCAGTTTTTTAATAGGCTTTCTGGCTGGATTCTTGGGTGTGGGTGGAGGGTCTCTTTTTGTCCCATTGCTAATAGCCTTGGGATATCCTACCAAACAAGCAGCAGCCACCTGTTCCTTGATCGTGGTGTTTTCTTCTTTTGCAGGTTTTTCCAGTCACGTTGCCGAAGGACATTTTGAGCCCAAACTTCTTTTATTCACCACTTTCGCGGTAATAGCAGGCTCACAGACAGGGGCCAGACTCATGCGGCACAAGATGAAGGCCAAGTGGATAAAACGCCTCTTTGGGCTAGTGCTCCTTCTCGTGGCCTTAAAACTCGGCCTGAAAGTCCTTATCAAATAAAAAAGACAATTCTTTAATCTGTGATCAGTGAGCTGTGATCTGTGATCAGTGATCAGTGATCAGTGGTAAAAGTTGTAGAGGTTGTAGGGGTGGATTATAGGCGAAGGGCGATAGGCGAAAGGGATCCGTTCCTATTTTTCGGAACGAAAAATAGGAACGGATCCTTGTATATTGAATCCATGGTAAGGTGTAAAACATGAAAAGAAAAAAGGCCGGTACAGATCGTACGGATCCTTGATCAGGGAGCTGGTATTGCGAGAGCCTTTTTGCATGTCATTGCGAGCGAAGCGCAGCAATCTAATGAGATCACGCAGGCGTACAAATCGCCTCGTGATGGGCGAAGGGCTCAAGGAGCCCCCATTTTTGTCATTCTGAGGGAGCGATTTTCTTTTGTCATTCTGAGGGAACTTCTTTTTTGTCATTCTGAGGGAACTTCTTTTTTGTCATTCTGAGGGAGCGAAGCGACCGAAGAATCCACAGGTCGATTAGTGGATCCCTTCGCCTTCGGCTCAGGGCAGGCTCTTCGCCTGCGGCTCAGGATGACAAGAAAGTAAACTGTGATCAGTGATCAGTTAGCTGTGATCAGTTTCCTGTAAGTTGTAGAGGCTAAGGGCGAAAGGGCTAAGGGTGATCAGTGAGCTGTGATCTGTGAGTTGTAGAAGTTAAAGGCAAAGGGCTAAGGGCGAAAGGTGAAAGGCTAAGGGATCCGTTCCTATTTTTTGTTTCAAAAGATGGGAACGGGTCATGAGAGTAATGTTGACTAAAAATGCTTCCGGTAATAAAAGATTTGCTTGGCAGGGGGGCCGGAGTGGGAATCACGGCAAACGAACGTAGTAAGCGATGGGGCTAAATTTTTTAGACAAAAATTGTCTTTTTTTAGACATTCCTGATTAAAGGTTGCTTTTCATCTTATATTTTGCTAATACCTTGATAGTAATTTTCTAGGAGCGAGGGGGATTTTTCCCATTATATGGGTGGTTTTAATATCCGTCTTAATAGAGCTATTCCCGGCTCTTTTGCTGTAGACACGGAGGGCAACCTCCTGGAGAGCAACAAGACCTTTGACCAGCTCTTTACCACCCGCCCTCAAAAAATAAGTGATATCCTGGCCCATCCCGAAGAGTGGCAATATATCAAGGCCTATTTGATAGCTGGAGGACTGGTGGAAGGCTGGCGTCTAAAGCTAAAAAATACTATAGGGCCGGAGTGGAAAGAATTATTCGCTTATTATCAAGAAGAGAACAAAATTGTAGGCCTCCTCTTTGACTCCACCAACCGCGTCAAAACTGAAACAGATCTCCAATGGTACCAAATACTCTTAGATACTATTCCTAAGCCTCTCATTGTTACGGACTTAAAGGGCAACATACTGGAAATGAATCAAGCGGCCAAAAAGACCTTTGCCTTATCTTCTGTTCAACCTGAAAACATGTCCGCCTCTTCCCTATATGAAGACCCACAAGACTGGAAAGACCTCCTTGGTCGCCTTAAGAAAAAAAGGAAATTTATTTATTCTACCCGGCATCGCCGGGCCAATGGAGAAATATTTCCCGCCGAAGATCACGTGCGTCTCTTCCCTTATCAAGGAGAAAGTAAAGTCATTCTATTCGTCAACGACATATCCACCTATCGCGAGACAGAAAAGCTCCTTTTTCTCCTTTTTTCGGCCCTGGAACACGCCAACGAGGCGGTGATAATAACAGACAAAGAGGGCAGGATCGTCTACGTCAACCCGGCCTTTGAAAAAACAACCGGTTATACCTTAGAGGAAGTACTGGGCAAACAACCCTCAATATTAAAAAGTGGTTATCATTCTTCTAAATTTTATCAGGAATTATGGGATACAATACTTTCGGGGAGCACCTGGCGCGGACGCATTGTAAACCGCCGCAAAGACGGGCGTATTTACACCGACGAAGTGACTATTTTCCCTGCACGAGATGAATTTTCCGAGATTACGCACTTTGTGGCCCTTCAACGCGATGTCACCCGGGAAATAGAACTGGAAAACCACATCCAGCAAGTGGCCAAACTAGAGGCCATAGCCCAGCTGGCTGGGGGAATAGCCCACGAATTCAACAATATTCTCACTACTATAAGTGGTTACACAGAACTATTACTCATCAAAAACAAAAGTTTAGACACCAAGGCCCGCAATGCCCTCCAGGCCATTTTCTCCCAGGCCAAAAGAGCCGCCCATTTGGTAAATCAACTCCTGGATTTCAGTAGGCGGAATAAAGCAGAAAAAACTGTCTTTGAATTGAAGTCCTTTCTCTTAGAGAATGAAGAGCTATTTAAAAAATCTCTACCTAAAAATATCACCTTAGAAATAGAAGTCCCCTCCCAACCCTTTTTTATCCAGGGTTCTCCTTCTCTTATAAAGCAGGTCATTTTTAATCTGGTGGTCAATGCCCGAGACGCCATGCCCGAAGGGGGAAAAGTTACCATAAGAGTATCCCCAAGCCTGCCTCCCTCGGATATTTCTCCCTTTGAGGTCGAGAAGGAATGGGTCTGCTTATCTGTATCCGACACCGGACACGGAATATCCGAAGAGATACACACCCGCATATTTGAACCCTTTTTTACGACCAAAGTAAACGGCACAGGTCTTGGCCTGGCACAAGTATTTGGTATTGTCCGCGAACATGGGGGATACATACAGGTTAAAAGTACCCAGGGCAAAGGCACTATATTTAAGATATACTTGCCCGTAATCAGTAAAGAGGGTAGCCTGCAGCAGGAACTTTTTTAATTTCAGGGGCACAAAGGACACCTTAAAAGGCATTTATTTTTTTACAATTTTGGTATAATTACTTTTCCATGGTAGAAGCACCAGAGAAGACTATTTCCAGAGAAGTTGAAGAGCTATCGTGCCTTTACGAAATTGCCCGCACCCTTTCTAGCTCCCTCAATATGAGGGAGGCCCTAGAACAGATTCTGGCCATTCTGGCCGAACGCCTAGACATGAAAAGAGGCACCATAACCATATTCAACCCCCGCACTAAAGAAATTCAAATCGAAGTAGCTCACGGGCTAACCGCCGAGGCCCGGCGTCGCGGGAGGTATCAGTTAGGAGAGGGTATTACTGGACAAGTAGTGGCCACGGGGCAGCCCATTATTGTACCCCATATCAAAAGTGATCCACGCTTTTTAAACCGCACTCGTAGCCGTGGCAAAATGGAAAAAGAGCACGTCTCTTTTATTTGTGTACCCATTAAAAGCGGAGCCAAAGTCCTGGGCACCCTCTCGGTGGACCGTCTTTTCGCTTCCCATGTCTCTCTGGAAGAAGACGTACGCTTTCTCACTATCATTGCCGGACTTATTGCCCAAACCGTAGCCAACCTCCAGGCCATCCAAGAGGAGAGAGAACGCCTACTAGAAGAAAATCGTCGTCTTAAACAAGAGTTACGCGGGCGCTATAGTATGGAAAATTTTGTCGCCCTTAGCTCGCGGATGCGCGAAGTATTAGAAATGATAGAACGTGTGGCCCACAGTCCCGCCACGGTGCTTTTGCGAGGGGAATCCGGTACCGGAAAATCTCTTATTGCCCGTTTGATACACTATAACAGTTCTCGCTCCGAGGGGCCCTTTGTCACAGTGGCGTGTACAGCCCTCCCTGAAAATCTTATAGAAAGTGAACTCTTTGGTTATGAAAAGGGGGCCTTTACCGGGGCCGTAAATCGAAAACCGGGGCTTTTTGAACAGGCCCACGGAGGAACAATATTCCTTGACGAAATTGGAGACTTGCCTCTCCCCTTACAAGCCAAATTACTTCATATCATTCAAGAAAAAGAATTTTACCGGCTGGGGGGCACAAAACCTATTCGTATAGACGTACGCATAATCACCGCTACCAACCGAAATTTAGAAGAATTAGTAGAGAAAGGTTATTTTCGGGAAGACCTTTACTATCGTTTAAACGTCTTTCCTATTTACATTCCCCCTCTAAGAGAACGCACTACAGATATAATCCCTCTGGCTGAATTCTTCTTAGAAAAATATTCTCAAGAATATGGGAAACAAATAAAGAGACTTTCCTCTCCAGCCATAGATTTATTAGTACAATACCATTGGCCAGGGAATGTACGTGAGTTAGAAAATGTAATAGAAAGAGCAGTTATCGTATGTGACGAAGAAGTTATTAGGAGTTATCATCTACCACAAAGTTTACAAACAGCAAGTAGTTCAGACACTAAAAGTAAACGTACTTTAGCTCAGGCGGTTAAAAACCTTGAAATTGAGCTTATTATAGAAGCCTTAAAAGAAACTAACGGCAACCAAAGTGAAGCAGCTCGTTTATTGGACACAAGTCTACGCATTCTTAACTACAAGATTCGCAAATACGGTATTGACCCCAAAAAATTCAAGAAGAAAAAGACATAAAGAGACCTTTGCAAAGTTATCTGGGATCCGTTCCTATTTTTCATTCCGAAAAATAGGAACGGATCCCTTTGCCCTTTGCCTCTACTGCTCACTGATCACCATTCCCATAGCTGCCACAAGGCACCACAAAGAAAGGAGAAAAAGAAAGATAAAAAGTGTCTCTGTTAGGATCAAATAATTGAAAAACACAAGGGAAGGATAAAAAAGAAAGATCCCCCCTGCCAAAAGTGCCACGTCTTCCCGTGCAAATATCTTTTTTGCCAAAGAATAAACCAAAATCCCACTTAAAAGCGAAATAAATATCTGGATAACTCGCACGGCGTTATAATTTTCGGCCCCAAAAACTTTATACACCCCGGCCAAAAACGCAGGATAAAGCGGCGGCCGAATGGCTGTTGGTTTTCCAGGAAAATGAGCAAACTCGCCCCTTTCCAAAATAGCCAGGGCCAGGCGATTATAATGTTGTTCGTCAACGATGTTCAAGGGTTGATCCCAGAAAAGGGGCAAAAGTGCCAGGCGCAGTAAAAGGGCTGCGGCTAGAACAAATAATAATTTACCAGTCAAAATCCTTTTCATATCCTAGTTTAATCAACAGATCCCCGGCGAGTTTTTTAAAAGTTTCTTTTTCTTTAAGAGAAAAATAGTTTTTCCAATCTCCCGACACACCCTTTCTATAAAAACTTTTACTATTAGCCTGGCCTCTTTTACGACCTGTAATAAACTCAAAAGACGATTTATTAATCATATTATTTAGCACCTGATCATTGTATGACAAACCAAGAAAATTCAAAATGTTTTGTGCTATTTTTCGAGAGTTGTTTAGCATATCTTCATAAGAACAAGTCCACAAATTAAATTCCTGTTGATAGCGTAATTGGAGTTCAATCATTTCTTTCCACAAAAGAACGCTTTCTTCAAAACTCCAGGCAAGGCCCATATTTTTAGCATAATGTCTATGGGAAATAACAAAGTCCCTGCCATCCCTATAAACAGCTATTAATTTGCTATCAGGATAAACTTGCTTAATCTTTGGAATAGCTCGTACGTGGTCGGCACTTTTTTCTATGAGGTATTTAGGGTTAAATTTCTTTATAAAAAAACCGAAAAAAGTGCGGCAGTATTCTTCGGGATTATCACACTTTAATAATTGTCTTTTTAATGAAAATTGTTCTCGCAAGCTTAAAGAATATCTTGTCAGTGGTCTATCTGTTGTTTTTAAACCAACAACTGGTTTCCAATATTTCCTAATAGGATTTACTATTTTGGCTACAAAATTTCTAGGTAATCTTTTTAGCCCGCCTTCACTCCAGGCAGTTCCGCTAAAAAGAATTTCAGTGGTTTCTTCTGGTGTTTTATCAAAGACGTATTTAAATAAGTTAGTCTCTGCTAAACCAATAATTTCAGGATGAAGACTTAGCATATTAATGAGCCAGGTTGTGCCACACTTATAATGTCCAACAATAAAGGCTATTTTATTGTTTTCTTTCATTTGAAATTCCTATCTTTGCTTTTGCCTAGGTATCTCGATTTTCGCCGGGCTCTATTATCTGGGATCCGTTCCTATTTTTCATTCCGAAAAATGGAAACGGGTCCCTTAGCCCTTTCGCCCTTAGCCTTTCGTTCCTTGCCCTTCGCCCATCCTAGGGAGCCCGTAAGGGGCGACGAAGCGATCTCAGGAAATCTCTTCCACCTCAAAAGAAACGATGTTCCGCTTGCGCTTGCTAAACTCAACCCCGATAAGCCAGATCTTTTCGCACTTGCCCTGATACTTCTCCCAGTAGCGCTTCTCTTTTAGCTGTAAAAGTGCTTTACCTTCGGGCTCATCCTCCACCACCTTAAACTCAAAGAGATAACACCTGCCCTCAAAAAGCACCGCCATGTCCAGGCGACCCTGGTTCGTGGCCTCTTCCACCCGCACCTCCAAACCCAGACCACAAAAATACGCGTAAAATACACTGGCGTAAAATCCTTCGTACTCCTCAAGTCCCGTCTTCCGAAACCAGTCATGCGGAATCCCGGCAAATATCGCTCTAAAAACCCCCTCAAGCTCCTCTGGCCGCCCTTTCTCCAACGCCTCATAAATCCGGTCGTAATGCTCTTCTTTGGTTGGCAAATCACTAAAGGTGTTCAACAAAAAGTTGTTAAAACTTGTGCGCACCTCAAGGTTTGGAAAACCCAGGATATATTTGGTAAGGGGGCCGCGGCGCCTGGTGCCTTTTATCGTCAAATAACCCGTCTGAAAAAGGACTGTCTCCGGGTAAATACGATCCACGTCAAAGCTTTCAAGAAGCTCATCTCCTACTTCGAGCTTTTCAAGTTTGGCTACGTTTAGTTTCCTGGCCAAAAGAAGCTTTATGAGAAAAGTGGGCGTGCCGGTTTCAAACCAGTAGGGCCTAAAATCATAACTTCGCAGAAAAAGCAGAATGTCGAAGGGATTGTAAACAGGCTCCCCTAGCCAGGAGTAGCCGTTATACCAGCGACGCACCTCAGAAAGATCAATTTCTTTCAACCTATCGGCAAAAGTCTTTTCAAACTCCTCCTGGGTATAGCCGCATATTGTGGCATATTCAGGGGAAATAGTTATGTCTTCCAAGTTATTAAGGCCTGAAAAAATTGAAACCTTGGAGAACTTGGTCACGCCTGTCAGGAAACAAAATTTGAGATAAGGGTCAGCGTCTTTGAGCACGGAGTAGAAGTTTTTTAACTCTTCGCGTATTTCGGCGGCAAGCTCTGGTTTGTGAATGTTATCAAGAATAGGTTTATCGTACTCGTCGATAAGGACAACAGCTTTTTGGTTATGTTTTTCCACTAAGACTTCTATCAGTTCCTTGAAGCGACCTTTGATAGAGGGGTAGGTCAATTTTACCTGGTAGAATTTTTCGTGTTCG
>JALSKZ010000050.1 GCA_026988575.1 Thermodesulfobacteriales bacterium
GTGGAGTTAGAGGTCCAGTTGATCAAGCCGGTAGCGATGGAAGAGGGTTTGAGGTTTGCCATTAGGGAAGGTGGCCGTACAGTAGGTGCTGGTGTAGTCACCAAAATTTTAGAATAACTGGGTAGTCAGCCATGGCCAAATCAGACGTCCGTATTACAATTCATCTGCAATGTACCGAATGTAAGAGGCGCAATTATACCACGACCAAAAATAGGCGTAATACGCCAGATAGACTAGAACTTCGTAAATATTGTCCCTGGGATCGTAAGCATACGATTCACCGGGAGGTCAAAGGGAAATAAAAAATTTGCAGGCCAGTAGCTCGAACGGTAGAGCACCGGACTCCAAATCCGGGGGTTGGGGGTTCAAATCCCTCCTGGCCTGCCATTTTTTGTGTTTTTAAAGGGTGGTTTTATGGCTAAGCGTAGGACCAGGTCAAAGAGAAAGGTGTCTCCAAAGGTTCCTCCAGAGGACAAGGGGAAGGTATTACCTTTACAGAAGCAGAGCGGGTGGGTCGAGCAGGCCAAACAGTTTTTGTATGAGGTAAAAATAGAGTTTAAGAAGATTACCTGGCCTACGAAACAAGAGACTATGGCCACCACCGTGGCGGTTATTAGTTTTTCTTTATTTATCGCCGCGTATTTAGGTGTAGTGGATATACTTCTATCAAAGATCGTACAGTGGTTGGTCTACTGATATGGCACATTTATGGTATGTGATTCATACATATGCTGGTTTTGAGCGGGAGGTCAAAGAACGACTTGCTAAGGCCCTGGAGGAAGCAGGGCTTAAGGAATTTGTTTCTGAAATTATCGCCCCGCCGGAAAAGATTATAGAGATCGTGGGGATAGAAGGGGGGCCGGTGGCGCGTCGCTTTTATCCTGGCTATATTCTAGTGAAAATGGAAGCAAATCCCGAAGTTTTGGAAGTCATTAAGGGTGTAGATAAAGTAGTAGGTTTCTCTGGCGGGGAAAAGCCGGTTCCTTTGCGAGAAGAAGAGGCGCAGAAGATCCTTGATCGGCTTCAACAGGAGGAGATCAAGCCTAAACTCAGGTATCAGTTTGAGCCAGGAGATAAGGTGCGTGTTACACAGGGGCCCTTTGCAAATTTCCATGGTGTGGTAGATGAGGTCAAACCAGAGAAGGGCAAGGTGCGGGTATTGGTAAGTATTTTTGGGCGTGAGACCCCTGTAGAGCTAGAATTTGCTCATATTCAGAAAATCTAGTTAATCTAGACGAGGAGTAAGGCAATGGCAAAGAAAGTTGTAGCAGTGGTGAAACTTCAACTGCCGGCGGGTCAGGCGAATCCTTCGCCTCCAGTAGGTCCGGCCCTTGGGCAGCATGGTGTAAATATTATGGAATTTTGTAAGGCGTTTAACGCCAAGACCAAGGGTCAAGAGGGCATGATTATACCGGCGGTCATCACTATTTATGCGGATCGCTCTTTTACCTTTATTTTAAAGACTCCTCCGGCCTCTGTCCTTTTAAAGAAGGCTGCGGGTATAGAAAAAGGGGCTTCGAACCCCAAAAAGGAAAAGGTGGGTAAGGTGACCCGCAAACAACTGGAGGAGATTGCCAAGGTCAAGATGCCCGATCTTCAGGCTGCTGATATAGAGGCCGCTATGCGTGTGATTGCTGGCACGGCCCGTAGTATGGGAATAGAGATTGTTGATTAGGGGTTTAGCCATGGCTAGAGGAAAAAAGTATCAAGATGCTAAAGCCAATATAGATCGAACCAAACGGTATAGTTTTGAAGAGGCGGTAAATTTGGCGTTAGACAACGCCTACGCCAAATTTGATGAGAGTGTAGATGTGGCGGTGGTGCTTGGTGTAGACCCACGGCATGCAGACCAAATGGTTCGGGGATCGGTAGTTTTGCCCCACGGTACGGGAAAATCTCCCAGAGTTGTGGTGTTCGCCAAGGGTGATAAGGCCAAGGAGGCCGAGGCTGCGGGGGCCGATGTAGTAGGGGCTGAGGATCTTATAAAGAAAATTCAAGAGGGCTGGTTAGATTTCGACAAGGCCGTGGCCACCCCGGATATGATGCCCTTAGTTGGACGTATCGGAAAGATTTTGGGGCCAAGGGGCCTTATGCCCAACGCTAAGACTGGTACAGTAACTTGGGATGTGGCCAAGGCCGTTAAAGATATTAAGGCGGGTAAGGTCGACTTTAAAGTAGATCGGGCAGGAGTAGTACATGCCCCGGTGGGGCGGGTATCCTTTGGGCCTCAAAAAATCTTGGAAAACTTGGCGGCCTTTTTTGATGCCATACTCAGGGCCAAGCCTTCGGGGGCCAAGGGTCAGTACATCAAAGGGGTTACTATTTCTACTACCATGGGCCCTGGGATCAAGGTAGACCCTGCCGAGGTGCGAAACCTGATAGAAAACTACTCAAAGGAATAAAATTTGGTGATTTCCCAGAGACCCCTGGGAGGTCAAAGTGGTGCTTAAGGTGCCACATTGTCAAAGACAGTAGGTACACCCCGGGTGTTTAATCGGAGCCAGGCTCCGGCCTACCGAGACCGTGGGTGACCTCTGCCTTTGACATGAAAATGTCAAAGGAAAGGGGGGAATAGGTTGCTTACACGAAAACAAAAAGAAGAAATCGTCCAAAAGCTTCGTAAAGAGTTTGAAGATGTTTCAGCGGTATTTGTGACTTCCTTCAAGGGAATGACGGTTGAAGAGAGCAATGAATTACGAAAGCTCCTTCGCGAAAAACAGGCCCGTTACCAAGTGATAAAAAATACTCTTTTGCGGCGGGCCAGTGCAGGTACTTCGGTTGAACCTCTTCAGGAATTTATCGAAGGTCCTACGGCTATTGCTCTTGCGCATGGTGATCCAGTAGAAGTAGCCAAGGTCTTGGTGGAGTTTGCCAAGGAACACGAGACCCTCATAAATCGAGGGGGAGTACTTCAGGGCAAGCCTGTAGAGGCCTCGGCTCTAGAACAACTTGCCAAGCTTCCCAGCCGAGAGATATTGTTGGCTCAATTGTTGGGGACGTTACAGGCACCGTTGGCCAATTTTGTGGGCCTATTATCTGCTATTCCGCGCAACTTCCTTTATGTTTTAAAAGCCATAGAAGAAAAGAAAGCTGCCGAAGCAGCTTAATAAATAGCTTATAAGGAGGAGATAAACATGGCTGTAAGCAAAGAAGAAGTTATCGAATTTATCAGTAATATGACTGTTTTGGAACTTTCTGAATTTATTAAGGAACTGGAAGACAAATTTGGCGTATCTGCCGCGGCCCCGGTAGCTGCAGTGGCTGCTGCGGCCCCCGGTGCTGCTGGTGAAGCAGCCCCAGCCGAAGAAAAGACCGAATTTGACGTAATACTTACAGGTGTTTCTGGTAATAAGATTCAGGTTATTAAAGAGGTTCGGGCTATTACCAATTTGGGTCTAAAAGAGGCCAAAGAGTTGGTGGAGAGTGCTCCCAAACCGGTTAAAGAGGGTGTTTCCAAGGAAGAGGCTGAAGAGCTCAAAAAACGTCTCGAAGAGGCTGGCGCTACGGTTGAAATTAAGTAAAAGAATAGACTTTCAGCCGTTATAAAAAGGGACCTTCCTCAAATACGGGGGGAAGGGCCCTTTTATGTGTTTCTTGATTTTTTAAAAGGGGGAGGCGAAGCCTTTATGTCTGAACTTACAATTATCCCCGGACGCTTTCGTAAAAATTTCGGGCAAGTTAAACCTTTGATCGAAGTACCTTATTTGATTGCTATTCAAAGGGATTCTTACCAGCGTTTTTTGCAGGCCAACGTAGCCTCTGAGGCCCGGGAAGATGTGGGGATACACGGGGCCCTAAAGAGCGTGTTTCCCATTACGGATTATACTGGATCGTGTGAACTTGAATTCGTAGACTATACGATTTTGCCACCCAAGTATACGCCTGACGAATGTAGAGAAAAGGGGCTCACTTACGAGGCCCCCATGCGTTTGCGTGTACGTTTGCTCACCTACGATATAGACCCTGATACTGGCGATAAGAATATTCGCGATATTAAAGAGCAGGAGATTTATTTTGGTACGGTGCCCTTAATGACTGAAGAGGGGCTCTTTATTATTAATGGTACAGAAAGGGTAGTAGTTAATCAGCTCCAACGTTCACCGGGAATATTTTTTGATCACGACAAGGGTAAGACCCACGCCAGTGGTAAGGTACTCTATTCGGCACGGGTTATTCCCGTTCGGGGTTCTTGGTTAGATTTTGAATTTGATCATCGTGATCATATCCACGTACGTATTGATCGTCGGCGCAAATTTCCGGTTACTACCTTTTTAAAGGCGCTGGGGATGTCTGTGGAAGAGATTCTTACCTACTTTTACCCCATAGAAAAATATATCATAGCGGAAAACCGCGTGGAAAAAATCATTAATCCCGAGACAATTTTGGGGCAAAAGGCTTCCTTAGACATCCATCATCCAGAGACAGGTCAAATCCTTATAAAGAGAGGGCGTAAGATTAGAAAGGCCGCGCTCAAACGCTTTCAGGAGGCCGGAATTACCTCTTTACCGATTCCAGAGGAAGAACTTTTAGGCAAAATTGTGGCCAGAGATGTCGTTGATCCGCAAACCGGCGAGGTGTTAGTCTCTTGTAATCAACCCATTACTAAAGAGGTATTAAAAAAGCTACGCGAGGCCGGTATCCAAGAAATCGAATGTCTATTTATGGATGTGTATCGTCACACACCTTGTGTGCGCGATACCCTGTTGCAAGACAAGGCCAAGACCCAGGAAGAGGCCCTCATTGAAATTTATCGTCGCTTACGTCCTTCCAGTCCTCCCACCTTAGAGGTGGCTCAGGCCTATTTCCACTCTCTCTTTTTTGATCCCAGCACCTATGATCTATCTGAGGTAGGCCGTTATAAAATGAATAAGCGTCTTGGCCTAGATATTCCTATAAATGTTCGCGTTCTTACCAAAGAGGATATCCTGGCCACTTTGAAATATCTCATTGAATTAAAAGAGACTCAAGGACCTCCTGACGACATAGATCACTTGGGCAATAGACGTGTCCGGTCTGTAGGCGAACTGGTAGAGAATCAGTACCGAGTGGGATTAGTACGTATGGAAAGGGCCATTAAAGAGCGCATGACGCTTCAAGACGTAGAAGCCCTGATGCCTAACGATCTAATTAATCCTAAGCCTGTATCTTCTGCCCTTCGGGAATTTTTTGGTCAAGGACAACTTTCGCAATTCATGGATCAAACCAACGTGCTGTCCATGATGACCCACAAACGCCGACTCTCTGCTCTAGGGCCAGGAGGACTTACGCGAGAGCGTGCCGGTTTTGAGGTGCGCGATGTGCATCATACCCACTACGGCCGCATATGTCCTATTGAGACCCCGGAAGGTCCTAATATAGGTCTCATAGTCTCTCTGGCTACCTATGCCCGGGTTAACCGTTATGGTTTCATTGAGACCCCTTACCGCATAGTCAAAGATGGCCGTATAACGGATCAAGTGGTCTATCTAAGCGCCATAGAAGAAGTAAATCACGTGATTGCTCCGGCTACGATAGCGTTAGACAGACAAGGTAATATTTTGGAGGATATGATCCCGGCTAGGAAAGCAGGCGAATTTGTTATGGCCCGTAAAGAAGAGATTACTCTGGTAGACCTTGTTCCTAGCCAGGTAGTAAGTGTGTCGGCCTCCCTTATACCCTTTTTAGAGCACGATGACGCCAACCGGGCCTTAATGGGTTCCAATATGCAACGCCAGGCCGTCCCTCTTATTCGCTCTGAGGCTCCTCTTGTGGGTACAGGAATGGAGAAAGTCGTGGCTCGAGATTCAGGGATGGTCGTTTTAGCCGAGCGGGACGGGGTGGTTGAAGACGTCGATGCCACCAGACTGGTTATTCGGTACGAGAGCGAAAACGGAGACGAAGACCCGGATGTAACAATTTACAAGCTTATAAAGTGTCGCAAATCCAACCAAAACACCAATTTTTCGCAAAAACCTGTGGTATATCCAGGACAAAGGATAAAAAAGGGTCAGGTGCTTATAGATGGGCCTTCGTGTAGTAAGGGTGAATTAGCTCTGGGAAAGAATGTCCTGGTGGCCTTCATGCCTTGGCATGGTTATAACTTTGAAGACTCTATTACCATTTCTGAAAGACTAGTACGGGACGATGTTTTTACTTCCGTTCACATTGAAGAGTTTGAGTGTATTGCCCGGGAAACCAAGTTAGGCAAGGAGGAGATTACCAGAGATATCCCCAATGTAGGGGAAGAGGCCTTAGAGATCCTAGATGGAAGCGGTATTGTAAAGATCGGGGCCTATGTAAAGCCGGGTGATATATTGGTAGGTAAGGTTACCCCCAAAGGAGAGACCCAGTTATCTCCAGAAGAAAAATTGCTTCGGGCCATTTTTGGAGAAAAGGCCAGTGATGTAAAAGACACCTCTCTCCGGGTGCCCCCGGGTATCGAAGGCATAGTAATAGATACCAAGATTTTTACCCGTAAAGGCGTGGAAAAGGACACGCGGGCCAAAGAAATAGAAGACAGAGAGATAGCTAAGCTTCTCAAGGACCAAGAAGATTTTCTAGATGTATTGCGTCGGAGCACTTTAAAGCGCTTGGAACGGTATCTTGTAGGCAAGACGGCGTTGAGCACCATCAAAGATCGTCATGGGCAAGTACTCATCGAAAAAGGCGAACCCATTACCCCGGAGATCTTGGCCCAGATCCCTCTGTCTAAAGTACGCGAGTTGGTCTCTGGAGGGCGTAAAAAGGACCCTGTGGTGGAAGATATCCTGCGAAATTACGAAACGCGGGTGGAAGATATTAGACGGCTCTTTGAGGAGAAGATTAATCGCTTAAAAAAGGGAGACGAATTACCTCCTGGGGTCCTCAAGGTGGTGAAGGTCTTTGTAGCCATGAAGCGCAAATTACAACCAGGGGATAAAATGGCCGGGCGTCACGGTAACAAGGGTGTAGTTTCTAAGGTGGTGCCCATAGAGGATATGCCCTTTTTAGAAGATGGCACACCGGTAGATATGATACTTTCTCCCCTGGGAGTTCCTTCGCGTATGAACATCGGTCAGATCTTAGAGACCCATCTTGGATGGGCCTCTAAAGAAGTGGGGCGTAAGATAGCGGAGTTGGCCCGCAATTATCAGGTAGAAGCGGTAAAGCAAATGTTTGCGGAACTGTTCTCTCCTGAAGAGATAGAGGACCTTCTCCAAGATAAGAGTGACGAAGAGATACTGGAATTGGCGCGTCATTTTGAAAAGGGTATATCTGTGGCTACCCCGGTCTTTGACGGGGCCAAAGAAAAAGACATCAAAAAATGGCTCAAGTTGGCCGGCCTTTCAGAGACGGGTCAAGTCACCCTTTATGACGGACGTAGTGGAGAGCCCTTTCGTGAACCCGTTACCGTGGGTTATATGTATATGCTCAAACTCCATCACCTAGTTGATGATAAGATCCATGCTCGTTCTACAGGTCCTTATTCCTTAATTACCCAGCAACCCTTGGGAGGCAAGGCTCAATTTGGTGGCCAGCGTTTAGGAGAGATGGAAGTATGGGCCATGGAGGCCTATGGTGCGGCCTATGCCTTACAAGAATTCCTAACGGTTAAAAGCGATGACGTTACCGGTCGCACACGCATGTATGAACGCATAGTCAAGGGTAATAATTTTCTTGAGGCTGGTCTTCCGGAAAGCTTCAAGGTCCTTGTGAAAGAACTACAAGGACTTTGTTTGGACGTAGAACTAATAGAAGAAGAGGACTAATTAACAAAATTTTTGTAAGGGGTGAAAATCTATGGAAGATCTTCTGTCCTATTTTACCAAGCCTAAGGATCCCATGGGTATTAAGGCCGTAAGGCTTGGTCTAGCCTCACCCGAAAAGATTCGGGAATGGAGTCACGGTGAGGTGAAAAAGCCGGAGACTATCAATTACCGTACCTTAAAACCGGAACGAGACGGCCTCTTTTGTGCCAAGATTTTTGGGCCTATCAAGGACTATGAGTGTCTTTGTGGAAAGTACAAACGTATGAAACACCGTGGTGTTATTTGTGAAAAGTGCGGTGTAGAGGTTATTCAGAGTAAAGTGCGTCGTGAACGCATGGGACATATAGAGCTTGCGGCCCCTGTGGCGCATATCTGGTATTTACGTAGTATCCCCAGCAAAATAGGCGCTTTGCTCGATATGACCCTAAAAGAGTTGGAAAAGGTCCTCTATTTTGAGAGCTTTGTGGTGACCGAAAGTGATATTCCTGAAGTGCCTGTGGGTACTGTTATAAACGAAGAAAAATACCAACAGTTGCTGCAGCAGTATGGTCCAAGGTTTAAGATCGGTATTGGGGCAGAAGCGGTCAGGGAACTTCTCTCGCAGCTTGACTTTCAGCAACTTTCTCGGGAATTACGCGAAGAAATGGCCAAAACCAAGAGCGAGGCCAAGCGTAAAAAATTAGGTAAGCGTCTGCGTATTGTAGAAGCACTAATGGGTTCAGGTAATAAACCAGAGTGGATGATCCTTGATGTCATCCCCGTTATTCCGCCAGATTTACGTCCTCTGGTGCCGCTTGAAGGTGGTCGTTTTGCTACTTCGGATCTAAACGATCTATACCGCCGCGTAATTAATAGAAATAACCGTCTTAAAAGATTGATTGATTTGGAGGCCCCGGACATCATTATCCGGAACGAGATGCGCATGCTTCAAGAGGCGGTAGACACCTTATTTGATAACGGGCGGCGCGGTCGACCCGTTACCGGCCCTAATAGGCGACCTTTAAAGAGCCTTTCGGACATGCTCAAAGGGAAACAGGGGCGCTTTCGGCAAAACCTTCTCGGTAAGCGTGTAGATTATTCGGGACGTTCTGTTATTGTGGTTGGCCCTGAGCTTCGTATGCATCAGTGTGGGCTGCCTAAAAAGATGGCCCTGGAGCTATTTAAGCCTTTCATCTATCACTGGCTGGAGAAAAACGGTCACGTCACCACCATAAAGAGCGCTAGAAAAATGGTAGAGAAGGAAGATGCTCTGGTCTGGGATGCCCTGGACGAGATTGTAAAAGAGCATCCCGTTATGTTAAATCGTGCCCCTACGCTCCACCGTTTGGGTATTCAGGCCTTTGAGCCCATTTTAATCGATTCTAAGGCCATCCAGTTACATCCGCTGGTGTGTGTAGCCTATAACGCCGACTTCGACGGTGACCAGATGGCTGTACATCTTCCTCTATCGGTGGAAGCCCAGACTGAATGCCGGGTGTTACTCCTTTCGACCAACAATATTTTGTTGCCCGCCAATGGTATTCCGGTGGTTTATCCTACTCAAGATATGGTCTTGGGTATCTTTTATATGACCATGGAGCGCCCCTTTGCTAAGGGTGAAGGTAAGATCTTTGCGAATCCGCAGGAGGTTTTTTTGGCCTACGAAGAGGGAGTGGTAGATCTCCAAGCGCGCATAAAAGTGTATATGAAAGACAAGTTGGTAGACACTACCGTAGGACGGGTCATCTTTTCCACCATAGTGCCCGAAGAGATTAAATTTGAAGAATATAACAAGCCTTTGGCCAAAAAGGCCCTTCAAAGGTTGATTGATCTTTCCTATAGGCGGGCGGGGGCCAAGAAAACAGTAATCTTTGCCGACCGTATGAAGGATATGGGGTATAATTTTGCTACCCAGGCCGCACTTTCTATTTGTGTAGACAATCTCCACATTCCAAGCAAGAAAAAACACCTCCTTGAGGAGGCCGAACGCAAGGTTCAAGAAATTTGGCGCCAATATCACGAGGGCCTAATCACCGATGGTGAACGCTATAACAAGGTGGTAGACGTGTGGGCCACCGTTACCGAGAAGGTAACCGAAGAGATGATCAAAGAAATGGAGACCAAAGAATACGTTGGCCCTGATGGCAAGAAAGAGATAGGACCTAGTGGCAATCCCGTATATATTATGGCTTATTCCGGTGCGCGTGGTTCCAAGGACCAGATTCGTCAGCTTGCGGGTATGCGAGGACTTATGGCCAAGCCTACCGGGGAAATTATCGAAACGCCCATCAAGTCTAACTTCCGTGAAGGTCTTTCGGTGCTTGAGTATTTTATTTCTACCCACGGTGCGCGGAAAGGTTTGGCCGATACCGCGCTTAAAACCGCTAACGCAGGTTATCTTACCCGCCGTTTAGTAGATGTAGCTCAGGATTGTACTATTACTATAGAAGATTGCGGTACCATCGATGGTATCGAAGTGGGTCATTTGATAGAGGGTGGAGAAATAATCGAACCGGTGTGGGATCGAGTCCTTGGTCGTGTGGCCTTAGAGGATGTGGTAGATCCGGTAACAGGAGAAGTACTAGTTAAGGCCAACGAGGAGATAAACGAAGAGGCCGTAGCGAAGATGCGTGATGCGGGTATAGAAAAAGTTACCATTCGTTCTGTACTTACCTGTCAGAGCCCTATGGGAGTTTGTGCTAAGTGTTATGGACGCGATTTAGCTCGGGGACGCATAGTAGAGCTAGGGGAAGCAGTGGGAGTTATAGCAGCACAGTCTATTGGTGAGCCTGGTACTCAGCTTACCATGCGTACTTTCCATATTGGCGGTACAGCTAGTCGAGCTGCGGAACAGAGTGAACACCGGGCGCAGACTCAAGGAATAGTCAAGTTTATCAATTTGCGCACTGTACGCACGGATGAAGGCCATTTAATAGCCATGAACCGTCAAGGGGAAATAGCTATTCTTTCTAAAGATGGCCGCGAACGCGAGCGTTACCCGGTAGTTTACGGGGCACGGATCTTGGTAGAAGAGGGACAAAAGGTAAATCCAGGTGATCTCTTAGTAGAATGGGATCCTTTTACCACACCTATTATTACCGAAGTCTCTGGTAAAGTTAAATTTGGAGATATTATAGAAGGCGTCACCGTAGACGAAAAGACAGATCCTATTACCGGTAAGGTCAGTATTATTGTGCGAGAGTATAAACATACTGATTATCGTCCCCGTATTTCTATAAAAGACGAAAGAGGACGTACCATTAAGATGGGCGACAAAGGTTATGCCCGTTATTTGCTCCCGGTGGGAGCAATTATTACGGTCAGTGAAGGAGACTTTGTTAAGTCGGGTGATATAATCGCCAAGATTCCTCGAGAGACCACTAAGACAAAAGATATTACGGGTGGTTTGCCTCGGGTGGCGGAGCTTTTCGAAGCACGAAAACCCAAAGAGTTTGCTATTATTAGTGAGATTGATGGTATAGTTCATTTTGATAAAGAGATTAAGGGTAAACGAAAAATTATTATTAAGCCCGAGATTGGAGAGCCCAAAGAATACATGATCCCTAAGGGTAAGCATATAGCTGTGCATGAAGGTGATTTTGTACGGGCTGGAGAACCTCTTATTGAAGGGTCGGCTAATCCCCATGATATTTTGCGGGTAAAAGGTGTTAAGGGGTTAGCCCGCTTTTTAGTAGAAGAAATCCAAGAAGTTTATAGGCTACAAGGTGTGCGTATTAACGATAAACATTTTGAAGTCATTGTGCGTCAGATGCTTAAGAAGGTTCGGATCAGAGAGGTAGGGGATACCAATTTTATGATTGGAGAAATGGTAGATAAGGTGGTCTTTGACCAGGAGAACGAAAGGGTCTTGGCCCAAGGCGGACGTCCAGCGGTAGCTGAACCGATTATTCTGGGTATCACCAAGGCCTCTTTAGCGGTAGAGAGCTTTTTGGCCGCGGCTTCTTTTCAGGAGACCACCAAGGTACTTACCGAGGCCTCCTTGGCGGGTAAGGTGGATTATCTGCGAGGCCTTAAAGAGAATATCATCATTGGGCGACTTATCCCGGCAGGTACCGGTCGGGTCTATTACGATATGAAGGCTGGCCACAGCGATAATTCTCCTGCCTTTTCATAAAGACCTTTAAAAAGGGGAGGCAATTGCCTCCCCTTTTTATCTCTCTTATAAAGCTTCCGATACCCTTAATGTGGGTTCCTTTAAACCGCGCATACTCATTATAGAAGATGATCCCTTTTTAGGCCCTAGCCTCAAGGAATTTTTAGAGGCCAGGGACTTTGATGTGTTTTTGTCTCCAGATGGTAAAGATTTTTCTCTGGCAGGAATAGATCTGGTTGTCTTAGATCTTATGTTACCCGAGATCCCTGGCGAGGTAATATTATACCAAATTAAACAAAAAGAGCCCTTTATCCCGGTATTAATTTTGACGGCTAAGGGGACTCTTAAGGACAAAAGGGATTGTTTCGAAAAGGGTGCCGATGATTATTTAGTTAAACCCTTTGAAGTAGAAGAACTCCTTCTACGTATCAAGGTACTACTTCGTAGGAATAAACTAAACGAAATATACAAAGTAGGAGATTTAATTATTGACGTTTCGTCAGGTTTGATAAAAAGCCCTCAAGGCCAAATATTATTGTCCAGTAGGGCATGGTCTTTATTAGTATATCTATTGCGTAATAGAGGGAAATTAGTAAATAAAGAAGAAATTTTTAGATATGTCTGGAAGGATACCATTGTTACGGAAGATAGTATAAGGGCTTATATAAAAGAATTGAGAAAAGTGTTACCAAAAGATACAATTAAAACAGTAAAAGGGAGGGGATATCTGTTAAGATAGATAAAATAGATAAAACTTTTTTGGTTTATGTAATAATAATTTACTTATTGGCCGCTTTCATCTTTAATTTAGGTTTGATAGCCTACTATTATATAGATCTTTGTTATTATGATGGTTATACGAAAAATAGACTTTATGAGTTTTTAAAAAATCTATTTTTGTGGGAATTATTGTTTTTTGTAGTTGTTTTATATATTTTTTATCGTTTATTTCTATACTATTTAAGACATAAAAAAGAAACGGAACAAATATTTAATTTATTACTTAAGGCTATATCCCACCGGTTTGGTAATTTTATATCTATACAAAAATTAAATATTAATCTTTTAAGGGCTAATAATAACCCGATAGCTTTAAAGCGTCTAGAAGGATCCCTTAATGCTTTAGAAGAAGATTATAGACAAATTATCTGTGTATTAGAAAATTTTGGTTGTCCATCGTCGGAAATTAAGAAGGTAAATCTTTCTGAACTTATTTATAATATATTGTCGAGATTTGATAGTAATGATTGTACTGTTTATTTGCGAATATTATACAATATCGAAGTTTATGCTCCTCTATTTATTTTGAGAACCATACTTTTTTTATTATTGGAGAATAGCTTTAAATATGCAAATAGTTTTCTCTATATTAGAGTAGGGATTTGTCGTAAAAATATTTATATTTTTTTGGCCAATGATATCAAGACTACGGTTCCTCGGGGATCCGGTATAGGG
>JALSKZ010000051.1 GCA_026988575.1 Thermodesulfobacteriales bacterium
AAAGCCTTTTTTAATCCCTATTTTTTCTGCCGTGGTGATGTAAGGCATTTTCTTTTCCTCCTCGTATCTTATGATTTCTTCGTGAAACTTAAGAGTTACTTCCTCTGGCAATGTTATCAGCCAGTCTATAAACTTATATAGCATGAGAATATCTTCCTTCTTGAACCCTTTTTCATAAAGACGTTTAACCAGAGTGATTTTCCAGAAAAGCCGATCATCTATATTTTTCTTGGTTTCCAGCTCTTTAAGATGGGTCATCACGATGATGGCAAAGGGATTCTTGCTCTCCTCAAGCTCATCCCATCTTTCTCGGTAATCAAGAAGCTTTACTACTGGAAACTTGAATTCAAGCTTGAAATCCCAATATTTCACTTTGTATTTATTGGGTCTAAAAGAAGGCGAAGGGTCAGCTAAAATGGCAAGACTCACTACGTCTTTGTTGTATTTATCGAAGATGCGGTAATTATAGACGAACATTCTTTTGGCGAAGTCCTTTTCAAAGTAGCTTTGAACTTCAATGTGTATGAGGAGCCATCTTTCTGAGCCGTCTTTGAGAAAGACTTTAATGAGAAGATCTGCCCATCTTTTCCCTAATTCTGAATCCTGGACTATCTTTTGTAGCTCTTTATCCAGAAATTCGTAGCCTTTTTCAAGGTCAATGTCTTTGGCGATTTTAGGAAAGAAGAAGTTAAGGAATTCTTCAAAGTAAGTTTCAATGGCCTCTTTCCAGACGGAGTCTTTTTGGGTTGATTCCATAGGGGATACCTTTTTTATGTTAGAGATCTTTGCAAAACACTTGGGATCCGTTCCCATTTTTCGCTATGGAAATAGGAACGGATCCCTCAGCGGTTGTGCTTGAAACACTGGTCTTGGCCATTTTGCAAAGATCTCATGTTATATGTTCAAATAGTATCTTAATAAGACTTTCCAAAATATCTAGGAACCGTTCTCATTTCTTCTCCCGAAAAAGGCGCTTAATGTCCCCATCAATGTCCCTCAAGCCCCTCAAACCCCTCAAACCATTTCTGGATTCTTCGGGTGCTGACGCACCCTCAGAATGACAGTGGTAAGTTGTCATTTCTGAGCCGAGCGCCAGCGAGGCGAAGAGCCTGCCCTGAGCCGAAGGCGAAGGGATCCACTAATCGACTTGTAGATGCTTCGGTCGCTTGCGCTCCCTCGCCATGAGGGGTAATGGGAGCAAGCTAGTCATGACAAGTAAGGGGAGTTTGCTCGTCAGGGCGAGATGGGGTGCTCGCCATGACCAACAAAGGGAATGTTTGCAGAGACAAGGTGGGAGATGTTTACCCAGCGACCATCTCCGAAGATCTTTTAAAATTAAAAATCCGGGGAGGAGGATTTTTTCAAAAAGGCCACTATGTCCTTCCAGGTGGCTTGGGGAGAAAACCCCGGACACGTACGCCTGATGATCTCGAAACTTTCGGGGTCACGCAAAATACTAGGGTGTAACGGCCACTGACGGCAGGCCGAGGGCTTGACGGAATGTATCTTGCAAAGGCTTTTTTCCTCGTCGTAAAAGATGCAGTGGCCATTTATAGTCTTCATTTCGACGCGTTTGTCTTTTTTTATAGTGTAGCGTGTGAGGAATTCTTGGAGGCTAAGACCAAGATAGCGCGCTATATTTTCTTGCTCTTGGGAGGAGAGAGAAACAGTACTCTCCCCCTGGCAACAAAAACCGCAACGTTTACATTCGAAAAGCTTAGTCATGGGGTACCTGATAGGGTATAGGATCTTCTAAACCGGCCTCTCTAAAGCCTTTAAGGCGCAGAAGACAAGACTCACAACGTCCACAGGCCATATCCTCCCGTTGGTAACAAGACCAAGTAAGGTGTAAAGGAGCATTAAGTTCTACCCCGAGTTTTACTATTTGGGCCTTGGTAAGATGCAATAAGGGGGCCTCAATACGGATATGTGTTTCGGGCTTGGTCCCTTCTTCTATTACCCTATTGAAGGCCTCAAAAAACGAAGCCCTGCAATCAGGGTACCCTGAAAAATCGACCTGGCTAGCACCAATGAATATGCGTTTGGCCCCCAGGAGTTCTCCCCAGGACACCGCAATGGCCAGGAAATGGGCGTTTCTAAAGGGCACATAAGTAATGGGAATTTCCCGGGAACTGATTTGGCCTTCGGGTATCGCTATTTCTTTACAGGTAAGGGCTGAACCACCGATTTGGCTGAGGGCGGGGACGTCGGTAACCAGACGTCTTTTTACCCCGTAAAAATCAGCTATGTCTAAAAAGGCTTTCAGCTCCCGGGCCTGGGTCCGTTGGCCGTAATTTACGTGTAATAAGGCCAGATCATAATCCTTGGCCGCCACCGCCGTGGCCACACAGCTATCTAACCCACCACTTAGCAAACACACCGCAATGGGTTTAGCCATTAGGTGCCCATCTCCCACGAAGAGAGATACTTCTCTTGTTCTTCGGTGAGGCGATCTATACGAATCCCCATGGCCTTAAGCTTCATTTTGGCCACGGCACTGTCAATATCTTTAGGCACTTTATACACTTTATTTTCTAATTCTTTGGCATGTTGGGTAATGTATTCAGCACAGAGGGCCTGGTTGGCAAAGCTCATGTCCATCACCGCAGAAGGATGCCCTTCGGCTGCAGCCAAATTTACCAGACGTCCTTCGGCCAATATATAAATTTTTCGGCCATTTACTAGTTTATACTCTTGGACATTATCACGGATGTCTCGTACTTCGGTAGCCACGTCTTTTAACCCTTCCAGATCTAGCTCTACGTTAAAATGACCTGAATTAGCCACAATGGCCCCGTCTTTCATCTTTAAAAAATGTTCTTTACGAATCACGTGGATGTCTCCGGTAAGGGTACAGAAAAAGTCTCCCTTTTCGGCAGCCTCTTCCATAGGCATAACGTCAAAACCATCCATTACGGCTTCCAGGGCCTTTAAGGGATCTACCTCGGTAACAATAACCCTGGCCCCCATGCCCCGGGCACGCATGGCGACACCTCGCCCGCACCAGCCATAACCAGCCACCACAAAAATGGAACCAGCCAAAAGGCGATTAGTGGCCCTTAAGATACCATCTATAGTAGACTGTCCAGTGCCGTAGCGATTATCAAACAGGTGTTTGGTCAGGGCATCGTTTACCGCAATTACGGGGTAGCGTAAGGCCCCATCTTGGGCCATGGCCCGAAGCCTAATCACTCCGGTAGTGGTTTCTTCTGTACCCCCCAAGACTTTAGCAGCTTTTTCTGGAAACTCCGCATGCAAAGTAGAAATCAAATCAGCTCCATCATCCATGGTAATCATGGGTTCTTTAGCCAATACAGCCTTGATGTGGGCGTAGTAGGTTTGGCGATCTTCTCCCCGAATAGCAAAGACAGGGACATCAAAATATTTTACTAGGGCTGCTGCCACATCATCCTGGGTAGATAGGGGATTAGAGGCGCACAAAAATACCTCTGCTCCCCCGGCCTTTAAGACGTCCATGAGATTGGCCGTTTCGGTGGTGACATGCAAACAAGCCCCTAAACGTATGCCCTTAAGGGGCTTTTCTTCTTCAAAACGAGACTTAATTTGTTTTAATACAGGCATCTCCCGACCAGCCCATTCAATACGCAAGCGTCCCTTTTCTGCCAACCCTATATCTTTTATGTCGTAGTCCATAATTTCCTCCTAATTAGCACCAATACCAGGGACTAATCCAACCCCGCCAGCTCCTTTATCTTCTCTACCATATCAAGACGTTCCCAGAAGAATTCTGGTTCTTGACGACCAAAATGCCCGTAAGCAGCTGTTTTTCGAAAGATAGGCCGCCTCATATCTAAATACTCAATCATGTGTCGGGGACGAAAGTCGAAGAGATCTTTAATGATTTCTATAATGCGTTCCAGGGGAATATTGTTGGTGCCGTATGTTTGTACATTGATCGCAATAGGTTCGGGCACGCCAATGGCGTAGGCCACTTGTACTTCTAATTCTCGGGCTACACCAGCAGCAACCAGGTTTTTGGCTACATAGCGTGCATAATACGAGGGAGTACGATCTACTTTCGTTGGATCTTTACCTGAAAAGGCTCCTCCACCGTGATGCCCACGCCCACCATATGTATCCACTATAATCTTACGGCCTGTCATACCACAGTCTGCCAAGGGCCCCCCTATGACAAAGCGTCCGGTAGTATTTACCAAAAACTTGGTATCTTCGTGAAGATGCTCAAAATTAATTACCTTCTTAATGACTTCTTCGATGATGGCCTCTTTTAGTTCTTTATATTCCACCCAAGGCTCATGTTGAGCAGCTACCACTACCGTATGGACATATTTAGGACAACGATCCTCGTAAGCCACGGTAACCTGGGTCTTACCATCTGGGCGCAAAAAAGGCAAAATACCCTTTTTGCGGACCTCTGCCAGTCGCATGGCCAAACGGTGGGCATACCAGATGGGCATAGGCATATAATCAGGGGTTTCGTTAGAGGCATAACCAAACATAAGCCCCTGATCTCCAGCTCCAATTTCCTCTCCACGGTCAACACCCATGGCAATATCAGGTGATTGACGATCCACACTAGTGAGTACAGCACACGTCTGCCAATCAAAGCCCAGATCAGAATGATTATAGCCTATTTCTTTGACCACTCCGCGGGCAATTTTGGCGTAATCGATCCGTGCTTCGGTAGTGATTTCACCAGCAATCAAGATCATGCCTGTGTTCACCATGGTTTCACAAGCCACGCGGGCGTAAGGATCTCTTTCGATAATGGCATCCAAGATAGCATCTGAGATCTGGTCGGCTACCTTGTCAGGGTGCCCCTCGGTTACGGACTCAGAGGTAAATAAAAAATTAGACAAACTCATAGGCTCCCCCCTTGCAAATTTGTGGCGTAGCTAAACCGCGTATCTTTAACGTGTCAAGTTTCTAAAGTGCATTTTGTATCTTTTTGCCCTTTCGGCCTCCAGTACCAGGTCTTTTTGTCCCATAAACCCCGCCGCTGTAGTCACCAACACCCCCCGTTTAGCAGCGATATCGAAAATGGGCCGTGCCCACCTGTGCCATTCAAGGTCTCGTAAGAGATGATGATCAAGTACCAGGGTAGATAGCCCCGATTCTGTTAAGTACTGTACGAGGAGCCTGGAAGCCTCCGTTAGGGCCTCCAGACCAAAACGCGGCCCTAAATAAGTCCCTGGGCCGTCAACGAAGAGTACCTGAGGGTCTTGGTCCCGAAAAAAGATAAGAGGCGCTTCCTCTACGGGCCCCGAAATATCTGAGCTGTGGATAAAACAGAAACCATCTTCTCTTACCGCCACGGCTACCACATAACCAAAACGCTTCTCTGGCCCATGTTGTAGGGGCGGAGAAAAGTGTAGTTGCGTGTTGCCAAAAACTAGCTTTTGCCCCTCTGCCGCACACCAGGTAACGCCGGCTGCGGCCAAGCGCTTCAGGAGTTCCTTGGCCCTTTGGGCTTGATTACGGTTTATGTTACCCTCAGGATCTTTCAAAAACACCTTCTTTCCCTTAAAAAAGGGGGCCCACTCAGGATCATAGTGATCATAGTGATAGTGTGATAATACGATTATATCGGCCTCTTTGAGGAGAGCCTTTATCTTACCTTTTAAGGCGTGAAGACGTTGCCATTCTACTTTATCGGGAGGTAAACCGTAACGTTTAGGCCCTAATGCCGCACCAGGATCTATAAAGAGGGTAAGATCTTTGGTGCGCACCAGAGTAGCCATGGAACGAACTCCCAGGCTTTCGGAGGCGAGAAATTCAATTTGCATGACAGCGGTAAAAAAATGGCGTCCCCGAGGGGATTTGAACCCCTGTTGCCGGCGTGAAAGGCCGGTGTCCTGGACCTGGCTAGACGACGGGGACACCGTCAATATGGTGGGTCGGGCAGGACTCGAACCTGCGACTCTCGGCTTAAAAGGCCGATACTCTACCAACTGAGTTACCGACCCAGCGAGGTACAAAATAACGGTCCCCAAGACAAGTGTCAAGCATCCAAAATCACTTTGCCTTATCAATGGTGTCCCAGAGATATTCAGGAAGCATTTTGAACCTCTAAAGGTGGTAAATGTGAGCGAAGATTTTCGTAAAACAGCGGCGGGGCAAGCTCTTCGAATTCACCAAGGCGGCTTAAGTGTAGCCTTACGTCCACACACAGATGACACTTGCCAGAAAAGAGCTTTCCCTCAAAAGAGTAAGCAAAGTTTTCCTTGGCAAAAAGCGCAAGCCCAAAAGGGCCTTCCTCCACCAGGATCTTTACCAGGGGTAGCTTGCGGTAATCAAAATTGGCTAAAAAGGCCGGGAGATCTTCAGGAGCACCCAGGCTTAAGCCTCCGCAAAAAAGGGGGATGTAGTTGCCGTACGGGTCAAAGTGCACGTGCTGAGAAGCAAGTATTTCGTAAGCACAGTTTTTTCCGGAAAAATATGTTGCCGGGTGTTTTTCCGGGGAAAGGAATCCGAGCTCTATGCCTGCGCGTCCGCCAGGGATGAGGCTGTAGCCTTCCCAGAAAAGCTCTCCGGCGGCTTCTTCCCCAAAGGTTTCGATCCACCTGCTCAGGGGAACAGGTTCTTTTTCGGAAAAGCGTTTGATTAAGTCGATAAACTGCCACATGTAAACGATGATGTTAGAGGGTCCAAAGATTCGTTCGGCGGTTCTTATGGCACAAATAGTGCGTTTAAGTGGGATAGTTTCAGCATGAAAGGGGCTGACGGAGATGAGAAGGCTCCTTAAACCCACTTCTTTTAAAGCCAGGAGTTTTTCACGGCCAGCCTCTGGCTCCTGACACCAGCCGGCATTGGTCTCTACGTATTCTATGGGAATTCCTAAAGAGATGGCCTTTTCAGCAGCAAAAAGGAGTAGTTCAAAGTTTAAAAAGGCTTCCCCACCTGCCAGGTGAAATCCGTTAATGTGGGGCGAGGCTTCCCTCATGCCACGGAAGAGGTTTTCGAGTTTTTCTTTGGCAAACCAGTCCTTCCATCTTGGGCCGCAAGCATAAACGCAATGCCTGCAACCGCACTGGCAGCGGTAAGAGAGCATTATGCCGCCTGAGTTAAAAGGTTTAAGCTTCATCTTTGATTTTGGCTATTATCTGACTGGTTGATATTTGATGCTCAAAGGGGATACGTAACACCCTTCCTCCGTAACTTTTGACAAAACTTGCCCCTACGATTTTTTCTTCAGGCCAATCCGCCCCTTTGACCAACACATCAGGCTTAAGGGCTTTTATCAATTTTTCTGGCGTATCTTCCTCGAAAATAGTTACGTAGTCAACAAAAGAAAGGCTGGCAAGCACTTGAGCCCGCATTTTTTCAGGGTTAACTGGTCGCAAGGGGCCTTTTATCCTTTTTACCGAGGTATCTGAGTTTAGCCCCACCACGAGAAAATCTCCTGCTGCCCGGGCCTTGGCCAGGTAGTTTACGTGCCCAGAGTGAAGGATATCAAAACATCCGTTGGTAAAGACCATTTTTTGGCCGAGCTGGCGTTGCCATTTACTGCGGATAAGGAGTTCGTCTAAAGGGAGTATTTTTTCCTGTGGAAAAGGCGGAGGGACCAGGCGCGAGGTGGTAAAGAGTCTTCGGGCAAAGGCAAGTCTTTTAAAATCAAGCGCAAAGGTGAAAACCCCTTCGCTCTTTGCTTCTAAGAGTTTTTCACCCCAGGGGTCAAAAGCGATGCTTTGGCCACCTAGTTCGATATCTTGAACTAGCCCTAAGGCGTTTGCTCCCACGGCAAAGACCTGGTTTTCCAGGGCCCGTGCGCAAACAAGGCTTTGAAAGTGCTTTATCCTTTCTTTAGGCCAGGCCGCCAGGATAAAAAGCACCTGTGCTCCCTGACAAACAAGCCTTTTGGCAAGCTCGGGAAACCTCAGGTCAAAACAGACCAAGGCCCCGCAGGGAATGTCTTTTATCTCAAAAGGGGGAAGGAGGCTGCCGGGCTTAAAGCCTTTTTCTTCGTCAAAACCAGGGAAAAGATTTACTTTTTCCGCTACTTTTTGGATTTTATCCGGGGTGATGAGCCAGATAGCGCTGGTGAGGGTTTCAGGATCTGCTCCGCCGATGAGTAAGGGTAGATTTTTTGAGGCCAGTTTTTGCTGAATGGTGTCAAGGGCCTTTCTTACAAATGCCAGCTCAAGGGCGCTTTCGTAGCCTGTGAGGCCAAGCTCAGGTGCTATAAGCAAATCTACGTTTTCAGCCTTTTCCACCTGCTGGCACAGGGTCTGGAAGGTCTTTTCTGCTTCAGGGTAAAAGGGATATTGCAAAAGGCCTATTTTCATGGGGCCTCATTTTAGCCTGCTCTTGCCAGGACGGCTACTTTTACTTCGGTAGCGCCAGCTTTTATCAAGGTTTTAGCGCATTCAGTAACCGTGGCGCCGGTGGTAAGCACGTCGTCAAAAAGAAGGACCCTTTGCCCCCGCACGCGTTCGGGATACCTGACCCTGAAGGCACCTTTTACGTTTTGGCGTCTTTCCTTGCCTTTAAGGCTTACCTGGGGCTTGGTGTATTTCTGCCGCAAAAGAAGCTCTTCAACCCGGTGATTTTTAAAGACCTTGCGGGCAAGCAAAAGACTCTGGTTAAAGCCCCTTTCTTGCAAGCGCAAGGAGTGTAGCGGCACCGGGCAAACAATAAAAGACTTGTCTATTTCTTCAAAGTATGGGCGAGAGAACTTTGCGATTTCTCGGATTAAATGGATCTTATTTTTGTACTTTAAGTCTTTGATAGCCTGGCTAAGAGGTTCTTCGTAGGCAAAGGGTGCTAAAACCCTGGTGAAAAACTCTTCTTTTAGCAGGTATTCTTTTTCGTTTAAAAACACTTGCTTTTGGCATCGGCGGCAAAAGAGGTGTTCATTTAGTGCAAGGACTCTGCGGCACGAAAAACAATATCTCGGGAAAAAGAATTCGATAATTTTGGAAAGAAAAATTTGCCAGACGCGCGGTTTAAACAATGTGTCTTTAAGACATATCATGCTGCTTGGATCACATCTTTTCGCTTAATCTTATCTTTTTGTTCGTTCTTATAGTTGATTTACTGAAATTTTGCTTACGAAACTTCCCAGCCGAATAACTCGGCCTGCTTGAGTACAGTATGAGTGGCTTCTTCCTGTTTATCCGGCGGATAGCCGTACTTACGAAGAAGGCGTTTTACCATAACGCGGAGTTTGGCCCGGGCACTTTCACGCACGGTCCAGTCTATGGTTACATTCTGGCGGACGGTCTTTACAAGTTCACGGGCAAGTTTACGCAGGGTTTCATCTCCCAATACCTTCACTGCGCTGTCATTGGTCTCCAAAGCGTCGTAGAAGGCAAGCTCTTCTTCGGAAAGTCCTAACTTTTCTCCTCGCCTGTAAGCCTCCCGCATTTCCTTGGCTAGCTTGATAAGTTCTTCGATTACTTCTATGGTGCTGATGGCCCGGTTGTGATACCGCCTGATGGTCTTTTCAAGAAGCTCTGAAAACTTCCTGGCCTGGACCAGGTTTTTCCTCCGGCGCACTTTGATCTCGTCGTTAATGAGCTTGCGCAGTAACTCTACGGCCAGGTTTTTCTGGGGCAAATTACGCACTTCGGCCAGAAACTCGTCGGAAAGGATGGATATATCCGGCTTCTTAAGGCCTGCGGCTTCGAAGAGATCAATAACGCCTTTGGGCACAAGGGCACTTGAGACGATCTGCCTGATGGCAAACTCTTTGTCGGAAATCGTTCGCCCGCTTCTTGTAATTTTTACCAAAGCAGCTTTCACACTCTGGAAAAAGGCCACTTCGTCACGAATCTTAAGCGCCTCCTCCCTGGGCACGGCCAGGGCAAAGGCTTTGGAGAGTTCGGTTACGGCTTTAATGAAGGCGTCTTTACGTTTGGGATCAGCCACAAAATCCGCGGCCTCGCGCAAAATCTTAAGGCGCTCTTCCGGTTTAGCCAAAAGAGCCCTTCGGTAATCAAAACCGTGAAAGATGTCCCTACAGATTTCATACTTTTCAAGCATAATAGCCACCGCTTCGTCCTGATCCACCGCAGGTTCCCCACGGCCACCGCCTGCGGTATAAGTGGCAAGAGCCCGTTTGAGGCTATCGGCAATGCCTATATAATCCACCACCAGCCCGCCGGGTTTATCCCGAAAGACCCGGTTAACCCTGGCTATGGCCTGCATGAGGTTGTGCCCCTGCATGGGCTTGTCAATGTACATGGTGTGGAGACACGGAACATCGAAACCCGTAAGCCACATGTCACGAACGATGACGATCTTCAGGGGATCGTTCGGGTCCTTGAAACGCTCGGCAAGCCTTTCCCTTCGGGCTTTGTTCCGGATGTGGGGTTGCCAATCGGAAGGATCTTTGGCAGAGCCGGTCATCACTACCTTGATTACGCCTTTTTCGTCGTCCTCAGAGTGCCATTCAGGGCGCAGTTTTATAATCTCGTTATAAAGGTCAACGCATATCCGCCGGCTCATGCAGACCACCATGGCCTTTCCGTCCATGGCCGAAAGTCGGCTCTCGAAATGTTCCACCAAGTCGCGGGCGATGACCTCAAGGCGCCTTTTGGCCCCTACGATGGTTTCAAGCTGGGCCCACTTAGTCTTGAGCTTTTCCTTTTGCTCAAGCTCTTCCTCCTCGGTAACCTCTTCAAACTCTTCATCAATCTTGGGCTTTAGTTCCTCCGGAAGTTCAAGCTTGGCCAGACGGCTTTCGTAATAAATGGGCACTGTGGCGCCGTCCTCCACCGCCTGGAGCACATCGTAAATGTCTATGTAGTCACCGAATACGGCCCTGGTGTTACGGTCGCCGAATTCAACGGGCGTGCCGGTAAACCCTACGAAGGTAGCGTTCGGCAGGGCATCCCGCAGGTGTCTGGCAAAGCCATCTATGAAACCGTAGTGGCTCCGGTGAGCTTCGTCAGCGATGACGATAATGTTTTCCCGATCAGAAAGCAACGGAAACCCAACCTTTTCTCCCCTCTCCCTCAGGGAAAGACTTTTACTACCAGCTTCTCCCCTCTCCCTCTGGGAGAGGGGCCGGGGGTGAGGGGAAAACTTCTGAATGGTGGTAAAGATCACCCCTCCGGAAGCCCGTCTCAAAAGCTCTTTCAGGTGCTCCCGACTTTCAGCCTTAAGCGGCCTTTGCCGCAAAAGTTCATGGCCGCGGGAAAACTGGCTAAAAAGCTGGTCGTCAAGGTCGTTCCGGTCGGTGATAACAACGATGGTCGGGTTTTTGAGGGCCGGGTGCCTGATAAGCTTTCCGGCAAAAAAGAGCATGGTAAGGCTTTTGCCAGAGCCCTGTGTGTGCCAGATTACCCCGCCTCTTCGATCCCCCCTGGGACTTGCCGCCTCTAAAGTCTTTTGGGCCGCCTTTCTTGCCGCGTGGAACTGATGATAGGCCGCTACTTTTTTAACCAGACCCTTCCGGTTTTCCTCGAAAACGATGAAATGCCGGATCAAATCAAGCAAGAAGTCCTTTCGGAATACGCCTTTGATCAAAACCTCAAGCTGAAGCTGTGTTTTCGGGGCCAGTTCTTGGCCGTCAATAGTGCGCCAGGGGAGAAACCATTCTCTACCTGCCGTAAGAGAACCAAGTCGGGCGGAAAGGCCATCCGAGATGATCAAAAGCTCGTTATAGACAAAAAGTGAGGGAATCTCTTGCTTGTAGGTCTGAAGTTGGTTGAAGGCGGTCCAGATGGTGGCTTCCTCATCGGCAGGGTTCTTAAGCTCTATCACCGCTATAGGAAGGCCGTTTAAAAAGACCACTACATCCGGCCGGCGGATGTTTTGCCCTTCCTGCACGGTGAACTGATTCACTACCAGCCAGTCGTTGTTCTCCGGGTTTTCAAAATCAACGAGAACCACCCTCTCTCCGCGCACTTCACCGTCTTTAAGAACTTCCACCTCTACCCCATCAACCAGCATCCGATGAAAGGCCCGATTGTTGAGAATTAAATCTGGCGAGTCAGGATGAAGCACCTTGCGGATAGCATCTTCCAGAGCCTGTACAGAAACATTAGAGTTGAGCCTATAAACCGCCTCTCGCAGCCGTTCCTCAAGGACTACTTCCGAACAGGAATCCCGTTCCGCTATATCTCCCCCCTCTCCTAGGGAGACCCTTTTGTTATCTGTTCCCCTCTCCCTCTGGGAGAGGGGCTGGGGGTGAGGGCTTCCTATGCCGTGGAGGATTTGATAGCCCAGGTTCTCGAACCAGGATAAAACCGTGTTTTCAAGGAGTGATTCAGAGATTTTCATTTTTTCAACACTTTT
>JALSKZ010000052.1 GCA_026988575.1 Thermodesulfobacteriales bacterium
ATGCCGGAGAATGTCTTCGGCCAGCCCAAGGGCCTTTTTAAGGGTCTGAAGCTCTTCGGTAGACTTACATTCTCTAAGCCTCTCTACCAGCTTACCACTAGGCTCGAAGGCCACCGAAGGTAATTCCTTTTTAAGGGCCTTGTAGTGGGCTACAGATAAATAGTCTTCCTCAAATAGGAGGCGTTTTATACCCAAGGCGGGCAGAAGGGTACCCAATTCCTTTACCAGACTGCGTTTATAAATTATAGGCTCCATTAAAGGGCTACACTCCTGAGCCTCTTCACGGTAGCGTGCATCTGTTAGTACAAAGGCCTGTTGAGGGGTGATCAAAAGGGCACCACTTCTTTCCACAAGACTTACGTCTTCAGGAGAAAAGCCCGAAAGATAACGCCTGTTTTCCGGGTTTAAGACCAAAAAAGACGCTTTTTTGCGCGCCAGAGAAAGACGCAGCCGACGGAGCCGTTTTTTTAATATGGACGGGGCATAGAGGTTATTTAGAGACATAATCTCTCTGCCACTGCAAAATTTCGTCCCAAATAGCCCAGGCTATTTTATTCTTTGGCCCTTTGGGTACTGATTTGGTCGTCCCTTGACGGCTAATGATCAAGACCTCGTTTTCTTCGGCGTCAAAACCGATGTCGGAGCGAGAAATATCGTTGGCCACTATTAGGTCGAGACCTTTTTCTTTGAGCTTACGCTGGGCCTCGCTTATTAACTGAGGCCCTTCTTCCGCGGCAAAACCCACAACAACCTGATCTTTGGCCCAAAGTTTTATTTGCTGCAGGATATCTGGAGCCTGAACCAACTCAAGACAGAAATGAGGCCTTTTTTTGAGCTTTTTATCAAGCGGTTTGGCCGCCACAAAATCCGCCACCGCGGCAGCCATTATTATAATATCTACTTTAGAAAGATATTCTCTTACGGCTTCAAGCATCTCTTGAGCCGTCTCCACATGTAGACAAGTAGGTCCTACAGGCGGGGGCACACTAAGCGGTCCATGGATAAGATACACCTCTGCCCCCCGCCACCAGGCCACCTGGGCCAGAGCACACCCCATACGTCCCGAAGACCGGTTTGATATGAAGCGTACCCGATCGATGGGTTCTCGGGTAGGACCGGCCGTAACAAGGACGCGGTGGTCTTTTAGATCGTGGGGGCCAAGTAGCCTTTTGGTAAATTCTACAATTTTACGGAGGGAAGGTAGACGACCAGGCCCGATATCTCCGCAGGCCAGGGCACCCGTTTCGGGAGCAAGAATGGTATAGCCAAATGATCTTAAGCGCTTGATGTTCTCCTGAGTCGCGGGATGAGACCACATGAGTTCATTCATGGCCGGACACAATATTACCTTGGCCCTGGAGGCCATAATGGTGGCAGCCAGGATGGAAGAGGCATCGCCCTGGGCCAAGCCGGCAATAAAAGAGGCACTGGCCGGAGCCACTACAATGGCTTCGGCCCAGGCGCCCCAATGAGTATGGGGAATAAGGCCCCCTAAAGGACGCAGGAAATCATCTTGCACAAGTACCTTCTCTTTGCTTAGGGCCTCTAGTACTAGCGGAGAAACAAAGGCCTGGGCCCCAGAAGTGAGCATGACCCGTATCTGCGCCCCTTCTTTCTGAAATAAACGCAATAATTCAGGACCCTTATAAGCAGCAATACCACCGCTAAGACCAAGGAGTACCTTTTTGTCTGTAAGTTCCATGATTAGGGAGATTGTTGCTGCTGTACTTCACTGGCCCATATTTGCACTTCGGTGTGCCCAAAACTGCTTTCGGAAATATATACAAAACAACAACCATTGGGCCGGTTAAAGGCCAAAAGAGTGTCTTTATATCTTATGCTTCCGTTTAGAATCCACCCCCGGGCCTCGAGCTGACTCTTGAAAAAGGCTACTAAAGAATCGGTCTTAATACGCCCTTTGAGGGTCAAAACTCCCCCTATATAAGTATTAGTCTTGACCACCATGGACTTTTCTTGCACCACTTCCATTCCCCGAGGCACAACAATGTCGGGAAACTCTGTACCCAGATAAAGGGGTTTAGGGGGTACGACCGGGGTGTTTACTTTAGCACTCTTTTGGGCTGTATTAAGGGTACAGGAAACTAATACCAACCCTAATAAGAGGGGTAAAAATGTTTTTTTCCACATGATAATCCTCCTTTGGATAGCTTACCTGATTCTCAACCACCCTATCCATGATGTCAAGTAACCGATTATTTGATTTAACCCAGAATTTTGGTATGAGAAAGGGCAAACATTATAGGAGGTGCACCATGGAGATAAAAGAGCTCCTTTTGCAGATAGGTAAAAAAGCCAAACAGGCGGCTCGCAAGCTACCCACACTTTCTACCAGAGAAAAAAACAAGGTCTTGCGTTTGGTAGCCCAAAACTTGCGTTCGCAAAAGGCCTACTTACAGGAAGAAAACCAAAAGGACCTGGACCTGGCCCGTAAAAAAGGTCTCTCGGCAGCCTTAATAGATCGCCTGACCCTCTCGGATAAGGTTATTGAAGCGATGGCCCAGGGGCTAGAGGAAGTAGCAGCTCTACCCGATCCGGTAGGCGAAGTGGTAAAAATGTGGCGTAGGCCTAACGGACTTTGGGTAGGACGCATGCGGATTCCCCTGGGGGTTATCGCCATGATTTACGAAAGCCGCCCCAACGTCACCATTGACGCAGCAGGTTTATGTTTTAAGAGTGGTAACGCCGTTATCCTCCGGGGGGGCTCAGAGGCCATTAATTCTAACCTGGCCTTAGCTCGTATCTTTCAAGAGGCTTTACAAGAAAGCGGGGGGCCTACAGAAGCGGTACAGGTAATTCCCACCACCGACCGGGCGGCGGTACAGGAAATGCTCAAATTAGAAGAATATATCGATCTTATTATCCCCCGCGGAGGGGAAGGTCTTATTCGCTTTGTGACCGAAAACGCACGTATGCCCGTACTTAAGCACTTCAAGGGAGTGTGTCATGTATATGTAGACCGACTGGCCGACCTAGAAATGGCTAAACGTATCTGCTTTAACGCCAAGGTACAGAGGCCTGGGGTATGTAATGCCATGGAGACTATGTTAGTACACGAAGCCGTGGCGGAAAGTTTTCTGCCCGACATGTGCGAGGATTTTCGTCGGGCAGGGGTAGAAATCAGAGGCTGCCCCCGAACCTGTGCCCTTGTACCGTGGGCCAAACAGGCCACCGAAGAAGACTGGGATGCCGAGTATCTGGACCTCATCTTGGCGGTAAGGGTAGTAAAGAATATGGATGAAGCCCTGGACCACATTGCCCGCTGGGGTTCTAATCACACAGAAACCATTGTCACGACCGATTACCAGAGGGCCTTGCGCTTCTTACGCGAGGTAGACGCCTCGGTAGTCATCACCAACGCCTCTACCCGCTTTAATGACGGCGGTCAATTGGGCCTTGGAGCCGAAATTGGTATCTCTACCACCAAGCTACATGCTTATGGCCCTATGGCTTTAGAAGAATTGACCACGACCAAATTCATCGTATTTGGTGAAGGTCAGATCCGCGAATAAAAATGACGGCCCGGTGGGGAATCCTAGGAGGCACCTTTGATCCGATACATTTGGGGCACCTTCGTGCTGCCGAGGAGGTATACGAAGCTCTTCGGTTAGAAAAGGTGCTTTTTATCCCTGCTGGGCAGCCCCCCCACAAATACCGGCCCGATTTGTCGCCTTTTGAAATTCGGCTCCAGTTGGTAAAAGCAGCCATTAAAGGAGTAGACTATTTTGAGGCCCTCGATTGGGAGGGGCTGCGACCGGGACCTTCCTATTCGGTGGAAACTCTAGAATTGCTTAACCGTAGTTTTGCGTGTGTGGATTTTTATTTTATCCTGGGCCTGGATGCCTTTGTGAGCTTTGGTTCCTGGTACCGTTTTCAAGACATACTGTCTTTTACGCATCTGGTGATTATTTCGCGGGGCCCGGGAGATATCGGCCTTTTTCAAAAAACAGTCCAAAAACTATTTCCACAGGCCCTCCCAGAGGCCTCGTTTTGGCGCCTACCTGAAGGGAAAACCATACGGTTTTTGCCTGTTACGCGTCTGGACATCTCGGCCACCAAGATTCGTTCTCTGGTACGTCAAGGCCGCTCTCCGCGCTTCCTCCTCCCCGAGGCCGTCTGGGAGATTATCAACAAACAAAAACTTTATACAGCCTAACCTCTGAGCTTGATATTACTAAGAAACACAACATAGATGACCTTTAACATAACAAGCGTTCTTGACCCGTCGTGGCAAGCGCTCTATTGAGGCACAAAGTGCCAAGAGCGTAACGAGGAATCTAGATCGCTTCGTCGGCCACGGCAGGCCTCCTCGCGATGACCGGTGTGGGCGGGAACGGGCGTACAAGTCGTCTCACCCTACCGCTGGATCAAGTAAAAATGCTCCCGTTAACAAAGGGATTCCTAACCTATTCAGGCAAACTTTTTGCATATCTTCAAAATTAAGAAAAACCCAAAAAGGAGGGAGCACCATGAAACGCTACATTGTTTTGGTCATTGGTTTTCTCTTAATGATAGGCGGTAGCTTATATGCTCAGAAGCCAGGCCCAAATACTTCACCCTCAATCAGCATCCCCTTAATTAAAGAATACAAAGTACGTAAAGGCACGGTAAAGTTTCCCCACGGTAAACACTTTCTTGATTATCAGCTCCAGTGCAGTGTGTGCCACCACGAAAAAAAGGTCAAAAAAGACGACAAATTTGTCCCCCAACCGCTGACGGTAAAAAAGATTAAAGAGTTAGAAGACCAAGGGAAAAATCCTTTCCAGTGCAAGACCTGCCACGGCAAGCTCAACAAAAAAGACTTCCGGAAGCTCTTTCACAAAAACTGTTTGAAGTGTCATAAGGCCCTAAAAACACAGGGGAAAAAGGCCCCCACAAAGTGTCGCGACTGCCACATCAAAAATAAAAAGCGTCAAATGATTGAAGGTTGTTAATATTTACGGGGCCGGGAACCCGGCCCCGGTTGCCTGCAGACTTAAAAGCCGCTAATCTAGCTCAAAAATAGAGCTATCTTTTCCTTTTCCAAATTCAAGATGATCAAAATAGTAACACTTTGGTTACTGACCTTACTCTTTTGGGGATCAGCCCCCTTGTTTGAAAAATGGGCCCTTCGCTCCCTGGATCCCCTTTTGGCCTTGGCCGTACGCACAGGCATAGCCGCCTTAGTTTTAATAGGGGCTTGTTTCCTTAGCCATAGGGTTTATCAAATAAAGGACCTTACGGCTCAAGACCTGGTCGCCTTGGGTGCCAGTGGTTTACTAGCCGGCGTCTTGGGCATGTTTACCTATTTTTCCCTCTTAAAAACAGGTCAGGCCTCTAAAGTAGTCCCTTTGACTGCCGCTTATCCCTTGGTCACGGCTATACTTTCCCTTTTGGTCTTGAGGGAAGACATATCTCTTATGCGTCTCTTAGGAATAATTATTACGATTCTAGGCCTTATCATCCTCCAGCGGAGTTAACCTTCCTAAGACCGATTTTATAGTCCCAAGAGGGGCTAAATCTTTTTCTTGGTTAAAGGCAAAGGCTTACCTTGAGCATCTACGGGGCCACGTTCTATAGGAGAAGAAATGATCTTTTGAAACTCTTTGGGGTTTAAATAATGTGGTGTATAGGTCTCCCCCATTTTTTGGAGCCACCGCATAAAAATCCGCAAGTGGTTACGCGAGGCCTTCATCAGGTTGGCATATAACAACTTTATGTCTTGGTTGTCTGTTTTCTTCATTTCTTGTTGGAGATCGTATATGTCCATTTCTTCTACCTGAGCACCTACTTTTACTGCGCCTCCAAAGGACATCATGCCCTGACGTACAAGCTGGGTATATAGCTGGGCCAGCTTTTTGTCCTTAAAATAGCCCATACCCAATTTTTCTACGGGATCTTTGAGACCGTACTTGTCTAATAATAGCTTTACCATATCCATATGTCTCTGCTCGCTCTGATAGATGTTATAGAATACCCGGAGCTGCCAGCGTTGGAACAAGGTGAAATAAACGTCTCGGGCCAGTTTTTCTTCCTGGCGCATATGAAAAAGCCCCTGCTTTTCCGCAGGACTCAAGGGCTGTTTGGGCAGGGCCTTTATCATCTTAAGGCATCGGTCAGCCACCCCTGTATCTTTAAACGTATTGGGTGGAAAGGCCCAAGCCGAAAAAGACAATAAAAAGACAAAAAATACCGCTAACCCAATTTTCTTCATCGTTATCTCCTTATAAGCTATAAATTTTTGTTCCCCCCACCTTCCAAGGCAGCTAAATACTGTCTAGCTACGCCAGCATAAAAACAAAACTCAACTAAGAAAAAAGTTTAATACGCAAGGTTATTCATTCAAGGACAAATTATGATTTCTATCTCATTAAGATACAAAACAAATAGCCCTTTGAACATGGTCATGGCAAGTGTGTCTCCTTTCGGGTCATGGAGAAAAAATGTTACTTTTGGTCATGGCACGCGAAGCGAAACAAACTATTGACAGAGGGCAAAATATTTTTAAGACTCCTAACAAAAGGAGGGGGTTATGGGAAAAAAACGCGTCCATGTCTTTATTTCCGGCCGGGTACAAGGTGTATTTTTTCGAGCTTATACTAAAGAAGAAGCCGATCGGCTGGGTCTTAAGGGATATGTGCGCAATTTGCCCGATGGTCGGGTAGAGGCTGTTTTTGAAGGCGAGGAAGAGGCCATTGAAGCCATGATTAGGTGGTGTCATGTAGGCTCGCCACATGCCAAAGTAACCGGTGTAGAAATACACGAAGAACCCTATACCGGCGAATTCAAAGAGTTTGAGATAAGGTATTGAGGTTATGATCGACAACGATCGTCTATCACAAGAGTTTTTAAGACTGGCACACATAGAAAGTCCTTCCAAACACGAAGGGAAGCTGGCCCAATATCTGGAAGGGACATTTAAAAACCTAGGGGCACGTTGTCTTTTTGATAACTCTGCTCCAAAGACTGGTTCAGAAGTAGGTAATCTTATTGTAAAACTCTCCGGCAATGCTTCCGGCCGCAAGATCTTTCTGGCTGCGCATATGGATACTGTGGAACCTTGTCGTAACCCCAAAATTTTTTTAGAAAACGGCATCTTTAGAAGCGATGGACGCACTATATGTGGTGCAGATGATAAAAGCGCGATAGCAGTCATGATCGAGGTGGCCAGAGTCCTCCAGGAACGAAGACTTCCCCACCCTCCCGTAGAATTCATCTTTACCACGTGTGAAGAGATAGGATTATTAGGGGCCAAAAATTTGGATTATACCCTGATAGAGGCCGAATTCGGGTATGCCCTTGATAGTGAAGACCCTGACCAACTAATTAACCGGGCCCCAGAGGCCATACGTTTTAGCCTTCAAGTATTAGGGCGAGCGGCCCATGCCGGCCTTTGTCCTGAAAAGGGCATAAACGCCATAAAGATTGCCGCCCAAGCCCTGGTTAAGACCCCGGTAGGACGTCTGGATAAAGAAACTACCGCAAATATAGGGATAATTCGTGGGGGCAACGCCACAAATATTGTACCAGAAGAGGTAGAAATTTTAGGCGAAGTACGGAGCCATCGCCACGAGAAGCTTGAGTCTGTTTGGGAGGGGATATTACAGGCCTTTGAAGAAGCCGTGGCTGAGCATCACCAAGAAGGTCCCCGCCCGGCCCTTAATTACGAAAAAATACAAGACTATCCCCTTATGTATGTACCTGAAGGACATCAGGTGATCAATCTGGCCCAACGAGCAGCTTCTAAATTGGGACGTACCCTGCAAATTACTTTGACCGGTGGAGGCTCCGACGCCAACATTTTTAACGGACAGGGGCTTCCTTGTGTAATCCTTGGCACAGGGATGCAGCAGGTTCATTCCACGGCCGAATACCTAAGACAAGAAGACCTTGTGCAGACAGCGGCCCTTGTCCTACAGATTATCCTTGAAGCCGCGGCAACGTAACGGTTACCCGTAAGCCTCCTTCAGGTCGGTTGGCAAAGTCTATTTGCCCCCCATGAAGAATAACTATTTGGCGGGCAATGGCTAAACCCAGACCAGTACCGTGCTTTTTGGTCGTATAAAAGGGTTTGTATAACTTTGATAGCTCTTCCTCAGGCACCCCAGGGCCCTGATCTTCCACGCTAAAGCTTACCGTGTCCTGTTCTGCGTCTTCCTGTGAACGAATGATGATCTCCCCCCCAGGAGGTGTGGCCTCAGAGGCATTATTCAATAAATTCCAAAGTACCTGTTTTAGACGTTCCTTATCTCCCCGAGTATAAAGGGGTTTCTCGGTTAAAAGCAATCTCATCTTTTGGCCACGTTTTTTTATCTGGTATTGGGCCAGGCCAACCACTTCGGTAATAACTTGGTTTATATCTATCTGGTCTCTTTTTAGAGATAATTTTTTGGTCTGAGAAAGCATATTTTGGATAATGTCTTCTAAACGTTTACTTTCCTGCATTATTAACTCGGCCCTTTTGGCCAATTCTGGTTGGTCCCTTAAGAGTTCAGTAAGAAGCTCGCCGGCCAGGCGCAGACTGGTAAGGGGGTTTTTTATCTCGTGGGCCATACTGGAGGCCAGTTGAGCAGCAACAGCCATGCGTTCACTTTCTATCATTTTTTGTTGGATCTCGTGGAGTTGAGAGGCCATTTCATTAAGAGCCTGAGCTAACTGTTTAATTTCTGGTGGACCTTTTTCTGGGGCCTTGACCGTTAAATCTCCCCGGGCCATGAGCTTGGTGACTTGTACCAGCTGTTTTAAAGGAGCAGTAATCCAGCGTGTTAATAACCAGCTGACTACCAGAGAGAAGACCAGACCACAAAAGGCCATATACGAGAAGCCAAAAATTAGCTCTTTTTGTACTTTTTTATCAAATTCCGTGGGCAGTAAAAAACCTACTATACAAGCTATATCTCGATTCAAATGGGTATAAAAAAGGGCAAAACGATAACTCTTTTGGTTGAACAAGACCTTTTCGGTGACGATACGGCCCTGGTAAACTTTTTCTAAGATAGACGAAGAAAGTTTTTGTAAGGTTGGGGGAAAATTTTTGGTAGTGCTAGCGAGGAGCTTTCCGTCTACGCGATACACAAAGGCCTCGCCTTTCATAATATATTTTAGCTTAGCCAGGGTTCTAGCATCTAAAAGGTTGTCGTTTTGTATCATAAAACGGGCTAAACGAGAGATGTGTTCATTTTCTAGGGCCTCGATAATATCAGAAGAAAAACTAATGGATGTATAAGCAAAATAAACACTTATAAACACCAAAAGGGCCGCAAAGGATATAAGAAACTGCCTATACATTTTAGCTTATCAGCTTTAGTTCTTTTAATAAATTTTGTAGCTCAACAAAGCTCTTTACGTAATAATCGGCAGCTAGAGAGGGATTCTTATAGGCCACAAAGGGTACCCCCACCGCTTGGGTTAGTTTTTGGTCTACTTCGGAGTCTCCCACATAGAGCGTCTCTTCAGTCGCCACGCCAAATTGTTTGAGAATTATTTCTAAAGCACAGGGGTGGGGTTTGGGTTTAGGGCTGACCAACGCGGTGACTACTAGATCAAAATAGGGAGTAAGTTGGAATATTTCGAGTAAGCGGCCCATAGTGGTAGTGCGGTTGGTGGAAATAGCGGTTTTAACAGGGGGTCTTACGGCCTCAATAAGACTTTTGATCCCTGGTTCAAGCCGCATAAGGGGCAAAAATTTTTCGTAATTTAGCTCTTTTTGGAAGGCTAGGGCCTTGGGAAGCAGGTCGGGATAATTTCTAAACAGGTATCTCACCGACTCTTCGGCGGTATGCATGTGAACAAAGGCAAATTCTTCCTCACTAAGGGGAGGGCGGCCAACGGCCTGAGCAATACAATTGTAATAGGCACGATTGGCCTCTTGTGAGTCAAAAAGCACCCCATCACAGTCAAATATCAGCAATTTCAAGGCCCTAACCATCTCCCTAACCTGGCTCTCTAATAAGATTCTAGGTGATATGCCCCGTGTTTAATACGCACTATAATCATAGAATCTGTACCTAGACCGCAATGATCTTTGGGACTTAGCCGATAAATACCTGATATACCCACGTAGCTTCTTTCTTGTTCCAGGGCATCCCTTATGGCTTGAGGATTAAGCCCAGCCCTTTTGATAGCTCTGACCAGCAGGTTTATAGCATCCCAGGCGTAACCAGAGTGGGTATTAATGGGGAATTGTTTATCTAGTTGATATACGTCTTTATATAAATGAACAAAATGGGCAATTACTGGTTTTTGAGGGTCAGAAGGGGAAAGTTCGCTCCAGGCAACAAGTTTGGTGGAGGGCATAAGGTTTCCTTCCGCCGCTTTACCAGCAAGTTCTATGTACTTAGGGCCAGGCAACCCGTGACACTGAAACAGAGGCACTTTAAGGCCTAATTGCCGGGCATTTTTGGCCACAATGGCCCCTGCAGGGCCTATCGTCCAACAAATAATTACCTGAGGCTTAGCGTACATAAGCCTACGTAATTGTCCGCTCATGTCGGTATCTGAGGGGTTAAATGACTCCCGGGCCACTATTTGAAGGCCAAACTGGGGCGCCAGTCTCTCCAGCCAGCGACGACCGTCTTGTCCAAAGCCGTCAGAGGCCGTAAGTATAGCTACCCTCTTTAGTCCCTTTTTCTCTAGGTAGGCATAGATCTTTTTTACGGCGGTAGATGAGCGCTGAGGGGCCTTAAAGATATAGCGCGCACTACCAAAACGCTTTCCTTCCATTATCACCGGGTCTCCTCCCACCGTCATCACTATAGGAATACGAGCCCTCTCGATAATAGGTTTAATAGCCATACCTGTGCCGGTGCGGGTGGGGCCAATGAGGGCGATTACGTGTTCGACCTCGATCAATTTCTTTACCGCCATAACCGCCTTGGTTGGATCACCTTCGGTATCAGCCATAATAAGCTTAAGGGGGTGGCCGTTAATGCCTCCGGCCTTATTTATCTCGGCCACCGCCATTTCCGCTACTAGTTTGGTGGGAGTCCCGATAAAGGCTGCTGGCCCAGAAAGGGCAAAAAGGGCCCCTATTTTGATAGGACTCTTGTCTGCCGCTTTAAGGGGGTTTATACCGACCAAAAGGGTTATGAGCATTAAGATCAAGACGCGCATAAGACCCTCCTCCTTTTATCTTTATGGGACTTTCTATTTGGTAACAGAGGTCGTAGCGAAGATCAAAGATTTTTAGTGCCGACGCACCAAAACATAACGGCTTATGCCTTCCAGGAGAGTCCGTGTTTGGCTTTCGGGAAAATCAGACAAGTATTCTAAGGCCTTGGCTATATGTTGCTCAGCACGTCGGCGTGTATATTCAAAACCTTGGTAGCGGTCTATCAGTTTTACGGCTTCTTGAAAAGTTTGAGGGGTTGGTTCTTCATCTCTAATAAGACTGAGGATACGTGTCCGATCTGCGGGGGTGGCGCGTTCCAACGCCACGATTAACGGAAGGGTAACCTTGCCCTCTTTAAAATCGTTGCCCACTTCTTTCCCTGTTTCTTGAGTAACTCCCAAGTAATCTAAAAGGTCGTCGGTGATCTGAAAGGCCAAGCCCAGGTGTCGGCCAAACTCGCGCATTTTCCCCCGGTGCCAAGAGGCCTTTTCGGCAAAAATGGCCCCTACTTCACATGCCGCTGAAATCAGGGCCGCGGTCTTTCGAAAGATAACTTCGTTATATTCCTCTTCGGAGAGTTCTACATTGTCGCAATTTATAAGCTGCAAGACCTCGCCCTCACTCATAAGGGTGGTAGTGCGGGAGATCACGTCTAAGATGGCCATGTTTCCTTCTTCAACCGCGATACGAATGGCCCTAGAGTAAAGAAAATCTCCTACCAAGATAACAGCTTGGTTGCCCCACAATTTGTGGGCGGCCTTCCGTCCGCGTCTAAACTTTGCGTTGTCTACTACATCATCATGGAGGAGAGTGGCGGCGTGGAGATATTCAAACAATACGGAGAGCCGGTAAGTCTGAGCTGTATCTTTTTGGCAACCACATAGCCTGGCCGAAAGCACCATGAGCAGGGGACGCAAACGTTTACCACCGGCAAAGAGGATATATTGACTAACTTCGTTAATAAAAGGCACATATGAAGAAAAATTGGCCTGTAAAACCTCTTCTATGCGTTCAAGATCTCCGGCAATGGCCTGAAGTATTTCCTCTTTGTTGATCATGAACCTTCAACTTAGCAAAAAGTATATCTAATTCAACCAATATTTCCGTCCCAAATAGATTTTTCTCCCACCCCTCTCCCTTGGAAACAGGGCTTAGGGTAGCGGAAAAGATGGAACATTACCGTGAAATGACGTGGGCGTACAAATAGCCGGGACGAGCTCATGAAATTGCTCTGCTTCGCTCGCAAGGCCACTTTGTAAAGTGTCATCTATTTATGCTTCTATTAAAGACGTGCTCCTTAGAGTTATAGAAGATCATAAGGTTAAGGTTTAGATTAAAGAGAGACCTTTGCAAACACCTGGGATCTGTTCCTATTTTTCGGAACGAAAAATAGGAACAGATCCTTGTATATTTTGCTTGAACGGGCCTTAAGAAAAGATGTTTTGCAAAGGTCTCTAAAAAACAAGTTGTTAAATAATAAACAAAGAGACCTTTGAATAATTGTCGAGATCAGTATTGTAAGCACAACCGCAAGGGATCCGTTCCCATTTTTCGCTACAAAAAATAGGAACGGATCCTTGATCAGGGAGCTGGTATTGCGAGAGCCTTTTTGCGTGTCATGCGAGTGAAGCGCAGCAATCTAATGAGATCACGCAGGCGTACAAATCGCCTCGTGATGGGCGAAGGGCTCAAGAAGCTCCCATTTTTGTCATTCTGAGGGAGCGCAAGCGACCGAAGAATCCAGAGGTCGATTAGTTGTAAAAGTTTAGACTTTATCTGACAGTCAACCCTCGAGAGTGTCCATATAACTGTGTAAATTTCATCCCAGCCTATCCTCGAATAAAATGGCTATCTGGCTATAGACCGATGGCCAATCTTTCATCGGCCGAGTCCATTTTTTCTCCAGA